>CAVHFU010000033.1:0-15736 GCA_963635575.1 bacterium
TATTTGGGACATTTTCAAAAATTAATATATAGGATTTTATCAAAAATTAATCATATACTTGGTGTTTTCTTTTGCAACAAAATTGCTTTTTTAATGGTTTTATGATATTATAACCTTGCTATTTTACGGGAGGTGTGATATATGCAAGACATATACAGAAAAATCCAACAAGAGTATGAAAACAACCGAAATTCAGCATTGGCTGAGGTAGAAAGAAAAAAGAAAGAAATATATGAGAAAGAACCTAAAATTTTAGATATAGATGATAAAATTAAGAAAATCGGAATGGAAGTTACAAAATCAATAATATTTATTGATGATGATTCTAAAAGAACCGAGGCTGTAAATGAATTAAATGAGAAAATAGAGGCATTAAAAGAGCAAAAGGCTACTTTACTAAAAGGTATGGGGATAGATGAAGAATATTTAAAACCTAACTTTGTTTGCAAAGTGTGCGAAGATACGGGAATTGTAGGTAGCATAACTGGTGCTAAAAATTGTTCTTGCTTTAGACAAAAGCTAATTGACTATACCTACAATCAGTCACAAATTTATAATATAGATAAAGAAAATTTTGATACGTTTGATAAAAACATTTTCTCAAGTGAAGTTAATGAAAAAGCATATGGTAGTGCTAAATCTCCTAGAGAAAATATATTAAAGATTAAAGAAATTTCAGAAAATTTTGTTAAGAATTTTGATAAAAAAGATACTAAGAGCTTGCTTTTTACCGGTGGAACAGGTCTTGGCAAAACTTTTTTGAGTAATTGCATTGCAAAAGCTGTCCTAGATAACGGAAAGACAGTTTTATATCAGACTTCCGGAAGACTTATGGATTTAGTTATGGATTATAGAAAAGGAGATAGTGAGAATTTCGATGAGTCTCAATATGATGAACTTTTCAATGTGGATTTATTAATTATAGATGACTTGGGTACGGAAAATATGACGGAAGCAAGACGTTCGGAGTTATTTAATATTTTAAATACTCGTTTATTAAACGCTCCAAAGAAGGGAACTAAGACTTTAATTTCTACCAATAAGGATTTAAAAGATTTAGTAAATTACTATGATCAAAGAATTATGTCTAGAATTTTGGGTAATTTTGAGATTTGTAGATTTTTTGGACAGGATTTGAGATTACAAAGAAAATAGTGTCAAAATAGTTTTTTGTATAATATTATGTTAATGTAGGCGTGTACTTTTTAAGTTATGCCGAATTGAAAGGAATGAAAGACATGGTAATTATACAAAAATACGGAGGCAGCTCTGTTGCAGATAATGAAAAATTAATGAATGTTGCACTTAAAGTAAAAAAATGTAGAGAGGCTTTAAATGATGTTGTTGTTGTCGTTTCAGCACAAGGAAAAACTACAGATTTATTGATTGAAAAAGCACGTTCTATTAGTAATGAAGTTTCAGATAGGGAAATGGATGTTTTATTATCTACCGGAGAAATGCAGTCTATGACGCTTTTAGTTATGACATTGAATAAAATAGGTGTTCCTGCCATTTCACTTACCGGTGAACAGGCAGGAATTTTTACTGATAACGGACATCTTAATGCGCGTATAGATAAAATAAGACCATACAGAATTCTCGATGAATTAGATAAAGGAAATGTTGTTGTGGTTGCCGGATTTCAAGGCGTGGATGAAATGGGAGACATTGCAACACTTGGAAGAGGTGGCTCAGATACGACTGCTGTTGCACTAGCACATGCTTTGGAGGCTGATAGGTGCGAAATATATAGCGATGTAGATGGAATATATACAGCAGACCCACGAGTAGTAAAAGATGCAGTAAAGTTAGACTCGATTGAATATGATACTATGCTTGAACTGGCAAGTTTGGGAGCAAAGGTACTTAATAATCGTGCGGTTGAGTTGGCTAAAAAGTATAATGTAAAATTAACTTCAAGCGGGAGTTTTTCAGATGAGGAGGGGACAAAAATAGAAAGTAGTGGTTTTGAAAGTGCATTAGTTACAGGTTTTACGGCTGACAGAAATGTGACTATTGTTACTGTGCATAGTTTAGACAGGGCATATTCTGTATTTACAAAGTTGGCAAATATGGGAGTGCCTGTTGATGTAATTGGTCAAAGTGTTGGACTTGGCGAGTTCTCATTTACAGTAAAAGATGAAAAGGTTGAAAAAATTCAAAAGATTTTAGGCGATGAATATGATGTGACTTTCACGCCTAATTGTGGGAAGGTTTCTTTAGTAGGATGCGGAATGTTAGGCAAACCTGAAGTGGCAAAAGATGTTTATGAGGCTTTAGCTGAAAGTAATGTTAAAATTAAGCTAATAAGCAGTTCTGAGATAAAGTTTTCTGTTATTGTCGATGACAATGATGTTGACATAGCACTTAATTCGATTCATAATAAAATAGTGAAGTAATTAGAGAAAATAATGTTGCACGGTCACTTATGTAAGTGACCGCGTAACGTTATAATTAATACATAAAGTTTTGGAGGATAGGTTTATGAGTGGAGTTCTATACTTGGTTTCTACACCAATTGGAAATTTAGAGGATATTACCCTAAGGGCAATTAGGATATTGAAAGAAGTAGATATTATTGCGGCTGAGGACACTAGACAAACTATTAAATTATTAAATCATTTTGAAATTTCAAAGCCTCTTACAAGCTTTTTTAGGCACAATGAGGACAAGAAGGGTGAATACATAGTTTCCTTGCTAAAAGAGGGGAAAAATATTGCACTTGTTTCTGATGCTGGGACACCGGCAATTTCCGATCCGGGTGAAGAACTTGTAAAAATGGCGATAGAGGAAAATGTGACTGTTGTTCCTGTTCCCGGACCTGTTGCTGCAACTTCTGCACTTATTGTTTCAGGTCTGACTACTGGCAGATTTTCTTTTGAGGGATTTTTGCCTATGAATAAAAAGAATAGAAAAGATAGATTAAGCGATTTAGAGAGAGAACAAAGAACAATGATTTTCTATGAAGCACCTCATAAATTAAAAAGTACATTGAAAGATATGAGAGAGTATTTCGGAAACAGGAATATTGCGCTAGCTAGGGAAATGACTAAAATACACGAAGAGGTAATACGATGTACGCTAGATGAGGCAATAGAAAAATATGACGAAGAACCACCAAAGGGAGAATTCGTAGTAGTTGTTGAAGGATATAACGGAGAATCGATAAAAGAGACATTTTGGCAAGATATGACCATAGACGAGCATTACGAGTATTACCTTGCACAGGGGCTTGCACGAATGGATGCAACAAAGAAAGTTGCGTCAGACAGAGGTGTTTCAAAGAGAGAAATATACGGAAAGTTAAATGTGTAATTTTCTTTCAATTAAATGCACAGGTTGATTTTTCTTGACTAAGATTACATAACATGATAAACTTAAGAAGTTAGTTTAATTTTACAAACCTGAAATCATTTTTTTGAAGGGAGTTTGCTTTATGGCGAAAAAGAAAAACAAGAACGGACTAATTAGGTTACTTTCATTAGCTCTAGTCGTTTTTATGGTGTTTGGCTTGTCGGCTTGCACGGAGGATTTGACAGACTTTATACAAAACTCTGAAATTCAAAGCCCAGAGACTTCAAAACTGGAAACGAAAGAACCTGCCTCAAGTAACGAACTTAGTTTGTCGGAAAAACTAGAAGTCCACTTTATCGATGTTGGCCAAGCTGATTCGATTTTAATAAAAAATGGCGAAAGTGCTATGCTAATTGATGCTGGAGACAGTAGTTCTGCAAATACGATTAAAACGTATTTGGAAAGCCTTGGTGTGAGTAAATTAGAGTATCTAATTGGTACGCATCCGCATGAAGACCATATGGGTTCTTTTGCTGATGTTATCAATAATTTTGATATTGAAAACATCATATTGACTGAGAAAATTAACACTGGTAAATATTTTAGACGTGCAATTGAAGCAATTGAGAATAAGGGACTATCTATTACAAAAGCTAATGTTGGAGATAAGTATAAACTTGGGGATGCCGAATTTATAATTCTTTCTCCGGCAAAAGACTATGGAGATAATTTAAATAACGCTTCAATAATCATCCGACTTACCTATGGCAAAAATTCATTTATGTTTACAGGAGATGCAGAGATTGCTCCTGAAAATGATGTTGTTAATTCTGATTATGAACTAAAATCAGATGTGCTTAAGTTCGGGCATCATGGCAGTTCAACATCTTCATCAGATGCGTTTTTAAAGGCAGTTTCTCCGACATATGGAGTTATTATGTGTGGAAAAGATAATTCTTACGGTCATCCACATAAAGAGACAATGGAGAAGATTAAGAAGTACAGAATTACAGTGTATAGAACGGACGAACAAGGTAATATTGTTGCTACTTCTGACGGTGAAAATATTACTTGGAAAACCGGAGTGATGGCTCAAGATACTGCCAAAAACGTCACATTTGTTTTGAATATAAATTCAAAGAAGTTTCATTTGCCAAGTTGCTCAGGAGCTTCTAAAATTTCCGAGAATAATCGCAGAGATTTTACCGGAAGTCGTGAAGAATTAATCGCTGATGGATACAGTCCTTGCGGGACATGTAAACCTTAAAGAGGAGGAATAGGTATGAAGTTGACAGTTGATAGAATAGAAGAAAATGTGGCTGTTTGCCAAACACAAGACGGCGAAATTATGGAAATTGAGATTGCCAAGTTTATAACATTGCCTAAAGATGGCGATATTGTGGAAGAAACAGAAGATGGAAGGTATAAAGTTTTGACAGAAGAAACACAAAAAGAAAAGGACGAAATAAGCGAGAGATTTTTGAACTTGTTCAAAAAGTACAAATAAGAGCTAGGGTGTAATGTCTTAGCTCTTATTTATTGACCAAAAGGGACGGTTCTTTTTGGTCACCAAAATCAAGACGTGTAATTAGCTAGGGAAGCTAGTTACACGCCTTCTCCTTTATAGACCTGTCCCCGATGGTCAATAAATCGCAAATTAATTATAAATGTTAATTAGAAAAATTGAAGAATATGCAAACGAGATTAAGGCAAAGAGATTAGTAGTTCCAGCATCTATATTTGGATGTGAATTTTATCATAAATTAGGGTACGAGTATTTGAATGGAGAAAAAGTTTTAAACGAAGAAAAGATGTATATTATGGAGAAGATAATCACAGATATTTAATTGATTAATCTGCATTAGAAATAATGTGAGTTGCTAAGGAAGAAAAATTATGTCGTATTTTAATAAAAAACTCACAAGCACGGATGCTTGTGAGAAAAAAGAAAAATCTTTTTATATGCTTGCCTTATTAGCTAACAATACTACTTATTAAAATGATAGCTAAACAGTTTTAGCATTGAGTCATTGAACATTTTTGAAGATTAGTTCCTTTGTTCTAGAAACAAAGACTCTAAAGTATTCTGCAATTTCTGCTTTTTCACCTTCTTCGGTGAGATAACAACCATTTTCGCATCTTGCAACATAATTGTTTTTAACAAGGTATTCTGCCTTAAAATATTCAAAGATACCATCAGCAGTACATTCTACATCGTAAGTTTGATGCAAATATCTTGCTTGCCAAAAACCATTATGAGTAAGATACTCGTGGTTGTAGTTATCGCGGTCGTGCCATACTTCGATTTTTTCTTCGTTGATTCCGAAAGCCTTTGAATAAATCTCAGAAATAAGTTTGGCGGCTTCCTTAGCTTCTCTGGCCACACAGACGAGTTCGTTAAGCAGCAGAATTTCGTCAACCTTCATGTTCATGATTTCTTCCATTGTAGTTCCTCCAAAAAAATTGATGAAGTCATTTAATGTTGCCTTCACTGAGGATATATACAAAAAATGCTTACTATAATCGTAGCACACTTTACATAAAATTGCAAGTGCATATATTATGGAGAAAAAGTGCAGATAGATATCTGCATTTTTTTATGAGAAATAATTGCCTTTTATATAAAAAATGGTAAGATAAAAAGAGAGAAATGCTAATTGGGAAAGATAGGAGGAAGAAATATGATTGAAATTGAGTTTAAAGAAAATTTAGAAGATGATTTTTATAAATTAATCGATGATGAGTTTAATAAATTTGCCTTAAAAAATGATGTGGTATGCAATTATGTGCCATTTAACTTTATTGCAAAAGATGGCAAAAAAGTTATTGGTATAATAACCGGACATTCATACTATCAAGAAGTTCACATTAGCGACCTTATCGTTTTAGAACAGTATAGACATAAACATATAGGTAAGAAACTTGTTGAGGCGGTTGAACATTATTATCAAGGAAAAGGATTTGAAAACATTAATTTAACTACTTATCAATTCCAAGCACCGGAGTTCTATAAAAAGTGTGGCTTTGAGGTGGAGTTTTTTAGGGAGAATAAAACAGAACCGAAGTTGGGTAAATACTTTTTAATTAAAAGACTTTAAGTGCAGTATTAGCGGCGTCTTTTGTCTTTATCACCAAGCAAAGAGAAAAATGCCGGAATTGCGACAAAAATAAATAAGAAAACTTTTAGAATTTTATCGGCTATTGTATATATAACCTTGAAAAATGTCCCTATTCCATTAAGTATATTATTTATTTTAGTTTGACTGTTCTCTAGTGCAAGTTGTTCATTTCTTACTTTTTGGTCATTATTTTCAGCTATAGTTTGGTTTAATGTGGGATAATAAAGATTTACAGCATTTTCGCCTATTAAACAACCATATTTTTTGCCAATATCATTTATTATTGACTGTCTTACTTCATCGGTATATAACAGCTTTTCATTGTCCGTATTTATGTAGTCGTTAAAGTGGTTTATTAAAAATTTTTGGGCAAGGTCTTTTGCTCGTTCTAATTGAAGTTCTTCTAAATTATCCATATTGGCACCTTCTTTCTACAAAACTATATCGGTTATTTTGGGAGTAAGGATAAGTGTGAATTTATGGAGTGTATAGTATTTTATATGAAAGAGGGAGTTATATGGCAACTACAATAGAGTATAAAGATTTTATTTTGGAACAGTTAAGCTTATTAGAAGATATTACTTGTAAGCCTATGATGGGAGAATATCTACTTTATTATAAAGGTATATTATTTGGTGGGATATATGATGATAGACTACTTTTAAAAATTAATGAAGAAAATAAAAAATATCGTATGATAGAGGAATTACCATACGATGGTGCTAAACCTATGCTTTTGGTTGAAGATGTGAACGATAAAGAGATGCTAAAGCAGATTATAGAGGATACTTGCGATGGAAGTAAGGAATCTGTTTCGAGAAAGTGATTTAATTAAAGCAATTAGTGCTAATTTTAATGATTGATCAAAGACTAATTAAAAGTTTAGGATATGTTGAATGTGAAATTTTGCTATGTTAAAATAAATTTGATGTGATAATTTTAATCTGAGGTGACGCATTATGAAACATTTAGAAGTTGTAGCTGGAATAATTGTTAACGATGGAAAGATATTGTGTATGCAGCGAAATAAAGGAAAGTATGATTATGTATCATATAAATTTGAATTTCCTGGGGGAAAGATAGAAGATGGAGAAACTAGACCCGAAGCACTTATGCGAGAACTAAGAGAAGAAATGGAATTAGATACTAATATAACAGAGTCGGATTTTTTCTTAACTGTTGAACATAGTTATCCAGATTTTTCTATAACCATGCATAGCTTTATATGTAGGGTGAAGACAGATAAATTTATTAGAAAAGAACATGTTGATCATAAATGGTTAAGGCCAAGCGAATTATCGATTTTAGATTGGGCCGAAGCAGATAAGCCAATTGTTGAAAAAATAATTAAAGGGGAAAATATCTTATGGGAATAGATTCTAGTTTGGCCGCAAGTTTAAGAACAGGTTTTATAGATGAGACAAACATTTCGCTGCAAGAATATCAACCTAAATTATTGGTTAATGATGCAGTAAATGGTAAAAAAGTATTAACTACAATAATAAACGAACTTAGAAAGTGTGATGAGTTCTTCTTTTCAGTTGCATTTATTACCAATAGTGGCGTGGCAGTTCTTTATAATGTACTAAAAGAGCTGGAAGCTAAAGGAGTTTCTGGCAAGATAATAGCTTCTCAATATCAAAATTTTACCGAACCCAGTGCACTAGAAAGACTAATAAAATTGAAAAATATTGAACTTAAAATTGTAACTGAAGAAAACTTACATTCAAAAGGATATATTTTTAAAAAGAATGATAATTATACTTTGATAGTTGGAAGTAGTAATTTGACACAAAATGCATTAAGCGTTAACAAGGAATGGAATGTTAAAGTATCTTCTATGGAAAAAGGTGCTTTGATACTAAACACACTTGATGAATTTAATATGACTTTTAATTTAGCAATAGAGGTTACTTCTGAATGGATAGCTCAATATAAAAAGATATATTTTACAGAGAGAAAAATAGAAAGTGAAATAAGAACAAAGCAAGAAAATACGTTAATTCATTTAAATAGAATTAATCCCAATAAGATGCAAATTGAAGCATTAAAGTCATTAGAAGAACTTAGAGAAAAAGGAAAGAATAAAGCTTTACTTATATCGGCCACTGGGACTGGTAAGACCTACTTATCTGCTTTTGATGTAAAGAAGTTTGGAGCAAAGCGTTTCTTATTTGTAGTTCATAGAGAAAACATTGCTAGGGCGGCATTAAAAAGCTTCTGTAAGGTGTTTGAAGGAAGTAGAAGTATGGGTATTTTGTCTGGCACATCTAAAAATATAGAAAATGATTTCATATTTTCTACTATACAAACATTAAGTAAAGATGATATATTAAATAAGTTTAACAAAGAATATTTTGATTATATAGTTATTGATGAAGTTCATAGGTCTGGTGCAGAATCATATAAAAAAGTACTTAATTATTTTAATCCAAAGTTTTTGTTAGGAATGTCAGCTACTCCTGAAAGAACGGATGGTTTTGATATATTTCAGTTTTTCGATTACAATATTGCTTATGAAATAAGACTTAATAGAGCCTTGGCTGAAAATATGCTTGTCCCTTTTCACTATTATGGAATAAGTGACTTAACTATAAACGGCGAAGACATCGACGAAAAAACAGAATTTAATAAATTAGTGTGTAATGAACGAGTCGACAAAATAATTAGTGTGGCAAAGGAATATGGATGTGATAGAGGCAGAATAAAGGGACTCATTTTTTGCAGCAGAAAGGAAGAAGCTCATACATTATCAAAAGAGTTTAACGATAGAGGCTTTGACACGATAGCTTTAGACGGAAGCAGTAGTGAGGAATTAAGGGAAGAATGTATAAAGAAATTAGAAAGTGATGATATGTCTAATAAACTAGATTATATTTTTACCGTAGATATATTTAATGAAGGTGTAGATATTCCTACTATTAATCAAATAATAATGCTTAGGCCAACACAATCGGCTATTATTTTTGTACAACAATTAGGTAGAGGACTAAGAAAATTAGAAAATAAAGAATATTTGACTGTTATTGATTTTATCGGTAATTATTCAAATAATTACTTAGTACCAATAGCTTTATATGGAGATAGTTCATATAATAAAGATAAAATTAGGAAATTACTGAACTCTGGTAGTAGTTTTATTCCAGGCGCATCTACTGTTGACTTTGACTTGATTAGTAAAGAGAAAATATATAAAGCTATAGATGTGAGTAAAATATCCAAGAAGAAGGATTTAGAAGATGATTATAAATTGCTGAAATATAAGCTTGGAAGAAGTCCTTTGATGATGGATTTTGTCAAGTTTGGTAGTAGAGACCCGATTGCATATGTAGAATATAGCAAATCATTCTTTGCGTTTGTTATGAGTATAGAAGATACATTAGCATATATGTTAAGTGTCAATGAATTAGAATTGCTAAATTTTTTATCTAGCGAGTTTGCAAGTGCGAAACGCGTGGAGGAGCTGATTTTATTATCAATTTTAGTAGAAAGAGGACAAATTTCAATAAATGATTTTGCAGAAATAATACGGGAGAACTATGAAATAGAAAGTAGCAGGGAAACTTTGAATAGTATTGTTAGTACAATAAATGGTGATTTTTATAGAAGGAAGTCAAAATATGAGCTAGTTGAAATAGTCAATGAAAGATATGTAATTGGCAGAGAATTGCAAGAAGCACTTACTAATGACATTTTTAAGAAATATTTAGAGGATACAATAGAATATGGAATTAATAAATTTAGAGGTGGATTTACTAAAGACCAATATATTGATGGTTTTTCTTTGTATAAAAAATATTCTAGAAAAGATGTATGTAGGATACTAAACTGGGATAAAAACGAAGAATCTACAATGTATGGGTATAGGATAAAGAATAATGCTTGCCCTGTGTTCGTTACATACAAAAAGAGTGAGAACATAAGTGAAAGTACAAAATATGAAGAAGCATTTATTAATTCTCGGCAGTTTAGTTGGATGACAAGAGCTAGGGTTAATTTAGAGTCAGCAGAAATAAAAGCGTTGCAAAATTACAAAGAAGGCTTAAGAGTATCACTTTTTGTGAAGAAAAGTGACGATGAAGGTAATGATTTTTATTATATGGGGGATATGGAGCCTATTAAATATAGCCAAAAAACGATTATTGATAACAAGGGAAAAGAGTTACCCATAGTAAATGTTTTATTTAATATGATTAATCCTGTTGAAGATGATATGTATTATTATTTAGAAAATTAAAAAAGAAGAAAGGCGTAAGCCTTTCTTCTTTGCATTCTCACCTATTTAAATAGATGGGACAGTTATAGGTTATACCCCATTTAGGATGAACAACCAACAACCATTGCTGAGGTCTACTTGCGATACCCATATTCTTCATAGAGAAGATAGTGCCACCAGGGAAGCAACCATTGATGAACTTAGTACTTGCTACGCCGGGAATAATGCTTGGGGTGTGAAGATGTCCAATCATAAAATAGTCGTACCATTCGTTGCTAAGCCTTAACAGTTCGGTTTCTCTTTGAGCAGACCTATCTACACCGTAGTAGGGAATTCCTGCCCATCCTCTAATGTCATCGCCGTGGGTAAGGTAAAACTTGTAGCCGAAAATTTCATCGATTTGCCACCAAGAGTCATCCATTTTCCAGGTGATCTGGGGGTATTTGACCATTTCACGTTTAATGAACTCGTAAACGATTCTATCCCAGTTAACCCAGTGAGGATTTTCGCCCTTTTTACCTACTCTACCATGGTTACCACATACCGCAGTAATGTGGATTTTTTGGTAAAGAGAAAGACATTTTACCAAGAAGTCTTCGATTAGCTGAACCGAGCCCATAGCCTGGTGGAACAGGTCTTTACAGATATGCTGTTCTTGACCGGGGAAAATCTGGCTTCCTTCTACAATATCTCCCAGCATATGAATATGCAAGGTGGTGATAGTAGTAGATTTCTGGAGAGCACTGGTTACTTCTTGAATTCCGATGAACAGGTTGTCAAAATACTGACAGAGGATTTCCCAGTTGAATTCGTTTAAGCCACCGGTAGATTCTCTAGTGATTAGAGTGCCGGCCTGTACGTCAGACAGTTCCAAGACCATGATTTGCTCGTCCTTGTTGCCTTTTGACTCCGGCAGGTTAAATCCGATTTCGGGATACGGTCTTTCCTGTAGAGCAGAGGTACAGCCTTCGATTACAAAGTCTGCAATAGCCATTTTCTTTGCGAGTGTCTTGTCATGTTTTTTCTGTGCTTGTTCTTCTAGCTTGCTTCTTTGCTCCACGATTTCATCGTCGAAAGTCTTAGGAGTGGAAGCTTCCTTAGAAATACTGTTTAGGAACTTCATAATGGTAGTTTTACCACTCTTTTCTCCTTTGAAGCACGAAGAAAACTGGGTGTAGACTTGTTCGCACACGTCCTGCTTGGATAAGTTCTGTGCCATGAGTGCCTGAGCGAAATTGCGCCACTTCATAACTTCTTCCTCCTTAAATAAATATGGGGATATGAAAAATTTAATTTGCGAGCTCATTATATAGGAGAATGTAAAATAAGTCAAGAAAACCGCATAAATTTGATAATCGGACTTAATCTTAAATTTAAAATCCACATTTTAGCAAAGTGGAATTTCGTTTTAGACATAAAAAGCAATAAAACAAATCTTAACCTTAGTAATATTGCTAAGCTTAAGGTTTGTTACAGTTCTATATCACTAATAAAACCGAACATATAAATATTATTTTCAACAAGGCAAAAAGTAAAAATAATTGACAAAATTCCACCCTCACGGCAAAAAAATTTTAAATAAGTATTGACATTTGTTATAAAATATTTATAATAATATGAGTAATGCTTATGCAGCATTAGCTCAGTTGGTAGAGCAACTGACTCTTAATCAGTGGGTCCCCGGTTCGAGCCCGTGATGCTGCACCAATACAAAAGGCTTCCGAGATTTTCGGAAGTCTTTTTTTACACACATTTAAAAATCAGTGGGACCCATATTATCAAGTACACTATACTGTTTATACCGGTTCACGGTATATTGCTCTGCTAAATGCAGATAATGTTCCACCATTTTCAAGCTGGTATGACCTAATATCATTTTTAACGAGGTTATATCTCCACCGTTCATCAAATACTTTGTAGCGAAAGTATGACGTAACAAATGAGGATGTAACCTTTCATTTTGCGTATACTTTCTAAGTTTCTGAAACAATTTCTTTATACCGTCATATCCAACAGGATTTCCGTATTCATTTATAAACAACAAATCATCTGCTTTAACAATTTTATGTACTTTTTAAGTAATGCAGCTGTAAAATCGCCGAACGGAACATTTCGCTCTTTATTGCCTTTTCCTAACACTTTCAATATGTTATCTTTTAATCTTATGTTAGATATTAACAGTGTGGCTACTTCATTAGCACGTAATCCACAGTCAAGCATTAGTGTTATTATCAGCTTATTCCTTAATGCGATTTTTTTATCATTAGACCTATCGCAGAAGGAATACAAAGACTTTATTTCATCGTTATCTAATATTTCGATAACTACTTTCCTTGCCTTTGGAAGCTTAAATGATTCAAAAGAATCTTTATTTATATATTTTTTCTCAATACAAAAATTTATAAAGCTTTTTAAACCTCTAACATAAGTTTGAACTGAAACATCTGAAATATGCTCGTTTCGAACAATTGCATAAGGGTGTTCGGAATTTTTAATTTTATTTCGCAAATAAATTGTATAATCCTGGACAGTTATATACGAGATACCAGCGCACTCGACATTGCCAATAAAATCATAAAAATACTTCAATTGTTGCTTATATATGACTATTGTTTTTAAAGAATTTCCTCGAAATTGTTGTTCTTTCAGAAACGAATCAATTGCTTTATTCAACTTCATTGCTTTTTACTATATCCTTTCTTCCAATCCTCATATCTCTTAAGATTTTTCATCAGTTCCTCAACAGTGTTTACATGAGAACTCTCCCATAAAACTCTATTAATGTAATCTAAAGCTTCAAAACCCTTTAATGTACGATAATATTTTTTAATACTAAAAACTGCTATTAATATTTCAGACATTAATAAATCTGAACTTCCTTGAAATACTGTTTTTTCTTTATCTACATAAACCATAAAATCAACTCCATTTTAATTCTTCAACTTGTTTATTTATTGCTCTTAATTCTTCTACTCTTAAAGAAGTCAAACTACCTTTTAATGTTTTAATTAAAATTAAAAGTGTCCGTGTCAAAAACAAAATTTCACAACCTATTTCATCTGAATAGGAAATAACAAAATCTTTATTTATTTTTTTAAATCCAAATTTTTTAAACATTTCTTCAGCACTCATTACTGTTTCTTTCTCCATAACTACACCTCTCATAACTTTATATTAGCCTATACGACCTTTGGATAATTAAATGGGTCAAAGTCAACAACTCCGCTTTCATCTAATTCAACCTTGATATCTGACTGTGTAAAATCAACACTAGCGTATTTCAGCATCTTTAATTTCCGATAATAAGTAGTTTTTGAAATTCTATTCCTTAAAGTTTTTTGACCTTCCATTACCAGGAGAAGATAAAAATTATATAAATCGCCTCCTGTAGTTTCTCCGTATGTATCAACTAAACGTTTTTGAACAGCGTCTCTCGTTCGAACAACACTCATATCATTATCAAATAACTTTAACAATTTCATAAACTCATCCCTCCAAATACCTTCCAAATCATCATAATCAACCTTAGACACTCTTATCAATTTCGACCCATTATAATAACTACACAACTTTTTCTTGTGAATTTCACATTCAAAACGAACAAAACCTTCAATAATCCGTTGAAAAGCGAAATAATCAAAATCATTCTTTTTCATCTTTGGCAAATCATTTTTTCTAAACTCCAGGAGCTTATTATAAATTTTCAAAGTTGTACTTTTTCCAGTTACATATAAACTCTCGTCATCGAAAAAACGCATTTTCCTTTTCGGATACTGACATTTACTCAAATTATTGATATATTGACAAACTGCAATATTACTACTTAAATCATAACAGTTTGTAATATCTATCCTTTGCAGAAACCAGTGGCGAATTTTTGGAAGCTTAACTTTATAAGCAAATTCGACCAACTCGATTAAACCTCTGCAAACCTCAGACACGTCCCAATAACCGCCATAAGCATTCTGACCTTTAGAAATCTTATGATAAGACCCTTCTAAAATTAAAACTTTGCCTATGCCTAAACCATATCTTTCAGAGTCATCAACTCTACAAGATAGGGAAGAAGAATAAGAACCTTCTAAACTGGAAGTTATAATTTCATACTCCAAAACTCCAGTTGCACGATTAAATGCCATTTTAATTTTACTAGTTTCAGAAATTATATCTGCGACTTTATTGGAAATCTTTGTTAAAATCTTGACCGTATCTATCACAAAAAAATCACCTCATTTTTTGCATTATGTAAATGAATAGTCCCATAATGGGACTCAGGGGCGGTGTTACTAAGAACCGCCCTTTATAAAATTTTATTGTCAACCAATTTTTCAAAGTCAATTTTTGAATTATTGGAATGTGACTTAAAATTAAAATAAGGTTTTATAAAAACTGAATCATAATTTAAAATTCTTTTTATCAGTTCGGCGTTATCCAAACAATTAACACTTAAAATAAATTCTCCCGTTTCGGAATATAGTCCGAAATAAGGAGGTATCGCTTTTATTTTATACATTGTAGTCTCCTTTAGTTCCCTTGGGGGTAAGCACCCCAAACCCCAGCTGACTTGTCCTTTCTTTCAGAAAGAACAAGTTTTAAATTTCTTTTCCATTTATATGAGGTATCAATAAATGTAGTGGCATACTAAGGTAGGGGGTAGAGGGATTGCCTTGCAGCCTTTTAGGCTGCCCAGCCAATCCTCAGTCTCTCTACTATTCTATTTTCTATATCTACTAAACTAAACTATACTAGCTCTATATTCTCTAATACAAAGTTAGAGAATGTGTAGTCTGTATTTTTCTCTTTATTCTTTACATATCGAGCGTAGATATGTCCCTCTACTCTTACAGTTTTTCCTTCATAAGACTTAACCTCTTTATAATCTTCATCTTTTACAGTTAATTCATGTACAATAACTGCAGAAAACTCATCATCTCCAGTTCTTTCTTTCACACATAGAATATGTTTAACACCTTCTGCTGTTTCTGTTTTCCATTTAACATCTTTAATGGCACTTACAAATCCTTTTTCAATTACACATTTCATTTTACAAAACTCCTCGTATAATATGTTTATAAGGTCAAAAACAACTATATAAACATACCCTTTC
>CAVHFU010000034.1:0-15411 GCA_963635575.1 bacterium
ATATATAGTAGGGGGTATAGAGATGATAAAGTATCTTATTAAAAGATTTGTTCCGGATTTTGAAAACGTGAATAATAAAGATGTAAGAGAAAAATACGGAATACTTGCAGGTACTCTTGGAATCGTGTGCAATTTAATGCTTTTTGCATTGAAAATAATTATTGGACTACTTATGAACAGTATTGCTATTATATCTGATGCAATTAATAACTTGTCGGATATGTGTTCTTCAATTATTACAATAGCCAGTTCAAAAATTAGCAATATGCATGCGGATAGAGAGCATCCATTCGGGCATGGAAGAATTGAGTACATAGCTTCATTAGTAGTTTCTTTTATTATAATTATGGTTGGAATAGAACTTTTTAAGACTTCCGTAGATAAAATTTTTAGACCTGAGGTTGTACAATTTAGTATTCCGTTATTTGTAATTTTAATTTTGTCTATATTAGTAAAAGTTTGGATGTATTCATACAATAAGTATATTGGAAAGCAGATTAATTCTAGCGTTATGGAAGCTACGGCAACAGACAGCTTAAATGATTGCGTGGCAACAACTGCTGTAATTGTGTCATTAGCTGTGGGAAGATTTACAAGTTTTCCGGTCGATGGAGTTATGGGAGTAATAGTGTCTTTATTGATTGTTTGCACAGGAATAAAAGTTGCAAAAGAAATAATTGATGTATTAATTGGTAAACCAGCGTCAAAAGAACTTATAAATGAAATAACGAATTTGGTAATAAGTAAGGATGGGATTGTAGGAGTTCACGATTTTATGGCTCATGACTATGGTCCGGGTGTGATTGTAGCGTCTTTACATGCAGAAGTTCCCAATGATATAAACATAGTGAAAATTCATGAAACTATTGATGCTGTTGAAAAAGAGGTAAATGAAAAATATGGCGTTTTGCTTGTAATTCATATGGATCCTATTTCATTAAATTGCGAAAAGACGACTACTACAAGAGAAGAAATAAAAAAGATAGTAACCGATATGAACCCCGAATTTTCTATTCATGATTTTAGAATGGTAGATGGAGAAAATAGTATAAATTTGATTTTTGATTTGGTACTGCCTGTCGAAATGAAAAATGAAGAGAGAAAAAAGATTTTGGAGGAAATAGAAAAAAAGGTAAAGGAAATTGATTCTAGGTATAATATTGTTGTTCAAATAGACAATGGCTATTAATTCTCTAACTTGCGGAGGGTATAAATTTATGATAAAATTATGCAGTAAGAGAATTAGGGGGTTTTTATGATAAATAAAAAGTTACAAGAAAAATTAAAAATGAGAGAACTTACTCGAGAAGATGTATCTCAGTTTAATGATTTACTTAGATACGCGTTTCAAGTAACTAGAAAAGAATTAATGGATGTGGGTTGGGAAGAAGATGAAATAAGACGTTCAAAGTGTCCGGTTTTAGAAAAAGCTACTGTTTTTGGGTGGTTTGACGATAAAAAACTTGCTTCTCAAATTGCTATTTATCCTATGAAGGTAAATATTCATGGTGAAATTTTTGATATGGGAGGAGTTACAGGTGTTGCTACATATCCCGAATATGCTAATCTTGGTTTAATGCATGCACTTATGAAGAAAGCTTTAGAAGAAATGCGTGAAGAAGGACAAACAGTTTCGTTCTTATATCCGTATTCTATTCCTTATTATAGGAAAAAAGGTTGGGAAATTATTTCGGATAAGATGCAATTTACTATTAAAGATACACAACTACCTAAGTTTGTAGATGTGCCTGGAATGGTTGATAGGGTCGATATTGAGTCTAAAGATATAAAGGAAATTCATGATGAGTTTGCACATATGCGACATGGTGTTTTAATTAGACGCTCTCTTGAATGGGAAGAATACTTCAGATGGGAAGTAGAAGATTTAACGGCAGCCGTTTATTATAATGCTGCACATAAGCCAATTGGCTATTTATATTATTGGATAGAAAATGAAATTTTTCATATAAAAGAAATTGTTTATTTAAATCAAGAAGCAAGACATGGATTATGGAATTACATAAGTGCACATTTCTCTATGATAAATGAAGTAAAAGGGGACAATTACACTAATGAGCCAATGGCGTTTTTACTTGAAGATAGTGAAATAACCGAGAAGATAGAGCCATATTTTATGGCTAGAATTGTAGATTTAGAGAAGTTTTTAGAGAAGTATCCGTTTGTGAATACATCTCCTGGAAATAGATTAACTTTCAATGTTACAGACCCAATGTTAGAATGGAATAATGGTGTTTTTTCTGTTACGTGGGCTGAAGAAGGAAATAATATAGTATCTAGAGAAGAAATTTCTGAACCGATTAGCTTAAGTATTCAAACATTAGTTACAATGCTTATGGGATATAGAAGACCAAGGTATTTAAAGCGAGTTGAAAGAATAGATGCAATGAATAGTTCTATAAAGTTACTTGAAAAGGTAATTCCGTTAGAACAAGCATATTTTTCAGATTATTTTTAGAATTGTAGAAGCTGTAAAAAATTTATTTTTTACAGCTTCTATTTGTTTTTAACGGCTGAATTCAGACTATTTTAATTGACATAATATCTGAAAAATGGTATACTAATAGTTGGCATATGTAAATATGAATAATCCTTGCACATATTTGCAAGAATGGATGTAATTTAGGAGGTACTAAAAATGAAAAATGGTCCGTTTGTAGTTGCAATTTCCGGAGATCCTGTTTCTGGCAAGAGTACTGCAATAAAAGAGCTTATGAGGCGTTTTGAATCTGTTGGTGTTGAAGTAACAAAGGTTGCTGCCGGGCAACTGTTTCGGGAAATGGCGGAAGCGGCAAATCTTAAAGTGCATGAGCTTACTGCACTTGCCAAAGATTGTAAAAACACCATCGACATGCTTAAATCATTGCCCGGTGCAAATGAGGAGTTTTTTAATAGTTTCAAAATGGATACGAGTAAGAGCATAGATAAGTTTATTGACGAATATATGCTTTATAACGTAAGAAAGGCTATTAAAAAGTATCAAAATTGCAAAAATGCAATTGTAGTAGTTGATTCCAGAATTGTGGGCTTACTTATGAAGCGAGCTGGTGAGAAAGTCTACAATGTCAGATTTTCGGTAATTTCCGAAATAGCTGCAAAAAGGCTAATGATGGATTCACAAAATCGAGGTAGCGAGGTAAATGAGCAAATCGACTTTGAAACCGCACTTAAAAGTGTAAAGCAAAGGGCAACAGAGGACAGAAAACGTTTTATTCAGCTTTATTCAAACAACATAAATGACCGTAATGAAAACGCGAAGGTAGACCTAAAAAACCGTTTAAATTATGATTTGGTGATTGATACTTCCGGTGTAAGTATTACGAATGTTGTTGATGTATTGCAGAACGGAATTGACAGAGTAAGAAAGGAGACTCCACTTAGTAGAGGACTGTATAAGGAATGGAGAAGTGCAAAGTATATTTGCGTACCGAATTATATAGCTGATATTCCTTGGCATTTAGCTACTGAACTTGTAAGGGTTCTTAAGGTAAATGGTGAATATTATGCACTTTCCGCACTAGACCATGTGGACTTCATTAAGAAACAAGGAGCAAAGATAGAAGAAGAAAAAGGAACAGAAGAAGGATATAAATTAGTGCCTATTGATGTTGTCGCAGAGAATGACGAAATGTTTTTTTACCAAGATGCGTGTGGCAATAGCGTAGGGGTTACCGCGAGAGAATTTGTAGAGAATATGTTTGGGTAACAAAAAATGACGAGCAATATTTGCTCGCCATTTTTGAATTCTTTTACTTGTTTTCTTCTGGTTTTGGAAGTAAATCTTTTCTAGAAAGATTTATTTTTCCTTGGTCTGTAATTTCAATAACTTTAACCATGACTTCATCACCTTCATGAAGAACATCTTCAACTTTTTCAACTCTCTTGTGTTCTAATTTAGAGATGTGAACTAGTCCTTCCTTGCCAGGTAAAATTTCAACAAAAGCACCAAAATTCATAATTTTTGTTACTTTTCCTTTATAAATTTCGCCGATTTCAGGTTCTTTTACTATTCCGTTTATTATTTTTTCAGCTTCCTTTGCTGATTCTGTATTTACAGCATAAATACAAACCTTACCGTCATCTTCGATGTCGATTTGAACACCGGTTTGCGCAATAATCTTATTTATTACTTTTCCGCCTTGTCCGATAACATCTTTAATCTTATCAGGGTCAATATTAAATGTAATTGTCTTAGGAGCGTATTTTGAAACTTCTGCTCTTGGTTTATCAATTACCTTTAGCATAACTTCATCTAAGATATATGTTCTAGCTTTCTTTAATCTTTCAAAAGTCTCACGAATGATATCTAATGTTAATCCGTCAATCTTTATATCTACTTGGATAGCTGTGATACCATTTTTAGTACCAGCAACCTTAAAGTCCATATCTCCGAAAAAGTCTTCGATTCCTTGAATATCGGTAATTAATAGGTATTTGCTTCTATCATTATCATCAGTGATAAGTCCGCAAGAAATACCTGCAACAGGTTCTTTAATAGGTACACCTGCAGCCATTAGAGATAATGTACTTCCGCATACACTTCCTTGAGATGTTGAACCGTTTGAAGAAAGAACTTCAGATACAACACGAATTGTGTAAGGGAACTCGTCTTGAGATGGAATAACAGGGGCTAAAGCACGTTCAGCCAAAGCACCATGCCCAATTTCACGTCTTCCAGGACTACGAGGAGCTTTTGCTTCACCAACACTATAAGGTGGGAAGTTGTAATGATGTATGTATCTCTTTGATTCCTCTGTATCTATACCATCTAATAATTGTTCTTCTTTTCCTTGGCCAAGAGTTACAATAGATAAAACTTGAGTTTGTCCTCTTGAGAATAAAGCTGAACCATGAACTCTAGGAAGTAAATCGATTTCGGCACTAAGAGGTCTGATTTGGTCTAATGCTCTTCCATCAGGTCTTATATGTTCTTCTAAAATCATCTTTCTAACGGTTTTCTTTTGAAGGTAATATAATGCATCACTTATTGCTAAGCTACTGTCTGGATATTTTTCTGCAAAATGTTCAATTAGTTCATCCTTTATAGCGTCCATTCCGGATTCTCTTTCTTGTTTTGCAGTTGTAATAATAGTTTCTTTAAGTCTTGAACCTAAGTATTCTTCAATATCATGCATAATTTCTTTATTAACTTCGCATTTTTGATATTCAAACTTCGGCTTCCCAATTTCTTTTTGGATTCCTTCGACGAAATTAACGATTTTCTTAATTTCTTCGTGTGCTTTAGCAATTGCTTCAACCATAATGTCTTCAGGAATTTGGTCGGCTCCGGCTTCTATCATACAGATTTTATCCTTTGTTCCGGCAACTGTTAAAGTAAGTCTACTCTTTTCTCTTTGAGCTTCTGTTGGGTTAATAACGATTTCGTTATCTACATAACCAACTGCAACAGAACCTGTAGGTCCGTTGAATGGAATGTCAGAAATAGAAATAGCAATAGAAGAACCAATCATAGCAGTAACTTCAGGTGAGTTGTCTTGATCTACAGAAAGAACAGTAGCAACTACTGAAACATCATTTCTTAAATCCTTAGGGAATAGTGGTCTAATAGGTCTATCGATAACACGAGAAACTAAAATAGCCTTATCCGAAGGTTTTCCTTCTCTTTTTTGGAAACTGCCAGGAATTTTTCCTACAGAATATAATTTTTCTTCATAATCAACACTAAGCGGGAAGAAGTCAACTCCTTCTCTAGGTTTTTTAGATGCTGTAACGTTAACCATTACAACTGTGTCACCATAACGAACTAAAGCATGTCCGTTAGTAAGTTGAGCCATTTTTCCAGTTTCAACAACAAGTTTACGACCGGCAAGCTCTGTTTCAAATACTCTAAACATAAAAAATCCTCCTTGTAAAAAATTTCTTCATACGTGTAATTAGTAGTTATGGTTCACAAATAGAACAATCAGCTCTATTGGTCAACTATCAACTACCAACTAACCAAATATGAAGTTTAAATAGAACAAAAGTGAAAAGCATAGAAAAATACTTCCTAAACTTTTCACTATTTTTCCAACTACTTTCTGATTCCTAATTTAGCGATAAGTTCACGATACTTTTCAATATCGTTATTTGCTAAGTAATTAAGTAATCCTCTTCTTTGACCAATCATCTTAAATAAACCACGTCTTGAATGGTGATCCTTTTTATGATCTTTTAAATGATCTGTTAAGTGATTAATTCTTGCTGTTAAAAGAGCAATTTGAACTTCAGGAGAACCTGTATCAGTTTCGTGTGTTCTGTATTCAGCAATTATACTTTGTTTATCCATGTCTTGCACCTCCTATAAAAAAATCAGTTAAACGCCTAGCACCAAGAGAAGGTTGGAGTATCCATTTTCCTAGTCGTAGGTTGTTAACAAGAAGCTCTCAAAAAGCATCCTTTTTAATTATATAGCAAGATTAGGAAAAAAGCAAGAGAAAGTAAACAAAAAATGGGGGTAGCCCCCATTTTTTTCAATAATAAAGTACTCTTTTTATACCGGCAATTTTCATTGAGTACTTATAAAGGCTAAGTACTTCAATAGTATTTCTACACGATTCTATGCATAAATCATTACCAATATATATTGCCACATGAATGATTATACCGTTACTATCGCAATAGAATACTAAATCGCCGATTTGCCTATCCTTCAAATTGACTTTCTTAAAATGTTCGTCCGTCCACATGAGTCTCGAATTGTATTCATTAAAATTGTGCTGCTGCGAGTCATATCCTTCGGGATTTATGCCTATTCCGTACAAGCAAGAAAGTACTAAACCGCTGCAATCTCCCCCTTGAGAAGGTGAGCCTGCACATCCGTAAATATATTCTGCTCCTAAGTAGGTATAAGCAATATCTACAAACTTTTTAATGATCTCACTTCTTGTCATGTCAGATGTGATTTCAGATGGATGGACATAAGTATCCCATTCTTTCCATTCTTCTTCCGTAAATCCCATAGCAGTCCAAGTCGCAAGATCAACCTCTCCTGTAATAGGGAGCTCGTTGTTTTTCTGAAAGGTTCTTACTAAGGCGTCTGTCGTGTAATCAAATATACCATACTTGTAACGTTCCTCACCTAAGTATCTTTGAACACACCTTACACGGTATCCCATAACACCGACTTTTAAATTGTATGAACCACCATATAGAACTGTCGTATTCGTGGTTTGGAGCTGATATCCTGCGGGGTTATTAACGAAAGGTAAAGTCTCTGCAACGCTGTCAGCAGCCCCACATACAGTGCAAATGTGAGAAACAAAAGTGTGGTTAAGCTTCGGAATAGACTGTTCTTCAAGTACGCCACCACAGGTTTTACAAAAGATACGTTTAAGCCCAACTTCAGCACAAGCCGGGTTAACTATTACTTGCCATTCACCTTTTATATGGCTTGTCTTTGGAATGCTTTCCGTTTTTAGAATCTTTTTACAGGTCGTGCAAGAAATTTTTTGCTTTCCTTCTTTTGTGCAAGAAGGGGCTGCGACTGTTTCCCATTCACTTTCTGTATGACCAAAAGCCGGAATAACTTCTTTTTCCAAAATCTCGCCACAGGTTTTACAAGTAATCTGATTTAGCCCGTCTTTTTCGCAAGTAGCATTACTTACAGTCTCTTTTTCACTTGGGGTGTGACCTGTTGCCGGAATTATTTCTTCATGCAGAATTTTGCCACATACTTGGCAACTAATTTGATTTATGCCGTCAGTAGTACAGGTTACAGTTGAAACAATTTTTACATCACTTTCAACATGACCTAGTGCAGGAGTAGATTTTGTGGAAAGAATTTCTCCACAATTTTCGCAGTGAGACTGGGCTAAACCGTCAACTTCGCAAGTTGCAGGCTTTATAACTTCCATTTTGCTCTCTAAGTGACCTGTTGCCGGAATTACTTCGGAAATAGTTTTGTCACAATTTGTACATTTAGAATGTTTAATTCCATCTTCAGTACAAGTGGCATTAATTTCTACTTCCCAATTCTCAAACACATGATCGCAATGTTTAGAAGCGAGTAAAAGTGAAACCAAGATTACTAAAAATAGGGAAATACAAATAAGGATTGACTTTTTCATGGTACACCTCCAAAATAAGTTTTTTGGTTGATTTCCGACTAAATATAGTACGGACTACTAAATATGTAAATAAACACTCTACTATTATATAGTAAAAAGTCAATTTAGTCAACATAAAATCAAAGGGAGAGAATTACAAAATATTTCTCTATGTATAAAATATAATATAAATATTGCCGATAACTATAGTGGAAAGTGGATTGTAAGAAATTACTAATAAATGTTAAAAATAGCAGTATTAAAAGAATTGAATACATTTGACAAATTAGGAAAAGCTAAATTAAGGTTAGGTAAACTTGACAAATAATGTGTAAAAATATAGAATACCTTTGTAAAAGGTAAATTTGTATGTTAAGGAGAAATTCATGCTAAGAAATAAAATTTGTAAAATTGCATATATGTCTACGTTTTTATCTGTATTTCCGTTTTGTATGGCGTTTGGCGCAACAGGAGAAATAGATGGAAATGCGGTAAGATTAAGAAAAGAACCGTCTACCGATTCTAAGATAATAATGTTACTTGAAAAAGGTAAAAAAGTAGAAGTATTGTCTAAGGAAAATGATTGGTATAAGGTAAAAGTAAGTCAGAGTACAGGCTATGTATCTGAAAGTCTAATAAAAAATATAAGTGAAGATGTTGCTGCGACAGTATCCGCTACTCCTGAAGTGGTTACTCCTGCTGTAACTCCAGTAGTAACTGCAAATGATGAAAGCGAATTAAAGATACTTGCTGTAACTGGAAGCTCTGTGAATTTAAGAAAGGAGCCTTCTACATCATCTACTATACTAGGTAAAGTAGTTGAAGGCGATAATTTGATTTCTGAAGGACTAACCGGAGATGGCGAATGGCATAAAGTAAAATTTGGTGATATAGAAGGATATATATATAAGGATTATATTACTGAAGATATAAATAAAATAATTGGCGAAGGAAAGATCAATTCTGGAGTTAATTTTAGAAAAGAACCTTCTACCGAATCAGAAATAATAGATACAATTATTGCCGGTGCTGATATAACCATTTTAGGAACTCAGGCTGAATGGTATAAAGTAAGATATAACGACCAAGAAGGTTGGATAGTTGCTAGATGTGTAGACAGAGTAACAAGTACATCGAGATCTGGAACTAATTCAGTTGCTAAGAAAGTTGTAGAATTGGCTAAACAGCAGTTAGGGAAGAAATATGTGTGGGGTGGAAATGGACCTACTACATTTGATTGTTCAGGACTTACGAAGTATGTATATGGTAAAGTAGGAGTAACACTTGAGAGAGTTTCATATAACCAAGCTACTCAAGGAATAAAAGTGGATAAATCTAAGCTTCAAGTAGGAGATTTGGTGTTCTTTAGTGGAATAAACGCATCATCATCTAGCGCTAAGATATCTCATGTAGGCATATATATTGGAAATGGGGAGTTTTTACATGCTGCGAACCCATCAAGAGGGGTTGTAATAGATGAACTAAGTTCAGACTATTATAAGACGCATTATGTAACAGCTAGAAGGGTAATAAGGTAAATGGTAAAAAGACCGTTATTGCTAGTGAGCCTGTCATTTATGATAGGAATTATATTAAATGAGAATATGATTTGGGCCGCATTTTTTGCGGTCCTTTTTTTATCATGTCTTATAATAGATAAGAAATATAGATTATTAATAGCATTAATTTCTATATCATTTTTATTTGGAACAGGATATATAAAGGTTTATGATAAGATATATTCAAGTGAAATTGAAAAATATAACGAAAAAAATTCAAAGATAATAGGTGTTGTTTACGATAAATTAAATGAAAGCACATATTTAATAAAGAATGTAGTTATAAACGGTAAAAAAATAAAGGGTAGTATAAGACTAACTTCTTCTAATTTAGAATTTGGGGATAAAATAAACGCTAGTGCAACATTAAAACTGCCCGATTTGCCTAAAAATACGGGAGGCTTTAATTGCAGAAGATATTTAAAAACACAGAAAATATATTTAACAGCTGTTTCTAAAGATTCAAGGGTTATAGGAAAGAATCAACTTAGCCTACTCGAAGAATTAAGTGAGAAAGTTAGAGAAAAAGTAAGAAAATTTACTGAAAATACTATGGATAGTGAAAGTTCAGGAATACTTCAAGCGTTAGTTATCGGAGAAGATAAAGAAATAGAGGAAGATATTGAAGAACAATACAAAAAGGCAGGAATGATACATCTTTTGGTTGTATCAGGCGGACATGTAGCATTTTTGGTTATGCTTATTACATATGTATTAGAATTTCTTAGTATAGGGAAAAATAAAAGAAAATATTTTATGATTTTAGTAATAATACTGTATATTTTTATAACCGGATGTACTCCATCTGTGTTAAGGGCGGGAATTGCGACCATAATTATAATAATCGGAAGTCTCATTGGACGTCAAAATGATACTTTAACTACAATAGGGTTTGTTGCATTAATACTTACACTAGATAATCCGAACGTTATATATTCATTAAGCTTTGAACTTTCATTTTTGGGAGCTTTGGGAATAATACTTGGATATCCGAAACTAAATGAAATTATTCGAAAAATACTTCCTAATAAAATATCCGAGGCGGTATCTTTAACTTTGTCAGCACAGTTATTCGTAACACCGATAACTCTATATAATTTTAATACAATTTATTTTGGTGGAATAATTTCAAATATATTTTCTATGAGTTTAGCAGGAATAATAATGATGTATGGGATTATCTTGTGTCTGATTTATATTGCTATTTCACCATTAGGAATTATTTTGGCCAAGCCACTGGAATTGCTTATAAAGCTTATGAATATTGTTGCAAATATTTTTTCCAATATACCTTTTTTGAATTACACATTACCAACCCCAAGTATTTTACAAATCTTGGTTTACTATGCAGTACTATTTTATGTTTTAGAAATAGACGAGAGAATATTTTGGAAAAGAACTGGCAATTTACCCAAAATATACTCGGATAAATGCCATAATAAGCTAATCATGTCAGCTTGCGGAATTATGAGTATATTAATCACTATTTTTGTTGCTAATATCCTCCCCAAACCGCTCGAAATAGCCATGATAGACGTAGGACATGGAGATAGTATTTTAATAACTACACCTCATAGAAAAAGTGTATTAATAGATACAGGCGATTCGTATATCAGTAATGGAAAAAAGTATGATATGGGGGAGAAAACAGTCTTGCCATATATTTTAGATAAAGGACTAAGTAAAATTGATTTACTGATTTTAAGTCATTTAGACTCTGATCACATAGGCGGATTTAGTTCTGTAATAAATAATATTAAAGTAGATAGTGTGGGAATTAGTATAAATAATAAGATAAAGGAAAAAGGCAATGAAATTGAAAAGATTATAGAGAGAAAATCAAAAAAGCTTTACTTAAATAGCGGGAAAAAGTTTAATATGGACGGAGTAAATTTTACTATTTTGTCTCCGGATAAAAAAGAAAAGATAGATGATGAAAATAATGATTCAATAGTAATCTTAATGGGATATCAAGGAATAAAAGCATTATTTATGGGGGATATGGAAAGCGATGCAGAAGATGAATTTATAAAGCGGTATAGTAATTTAGACATAGATATATTAAAAGCAGGACATCATGGTTCTATAACATCTACAACAGAAGAATTAGTTAGAGTTACAACCCCAAAAGTAGCATTAATTAGCGTAGGAACTCGCTTTAAGTCAATACCTAGTGATATTGTTTTAAGTAGGCTCCGTTCTGCATACTCTAAAATATACAGAACGGATGAAATGGGAGAAGTATTGATAAAAATAGATAACGGTAAAATGTATGTGGAAACTAAATATTAATTCCTATAATTCCTCCAATAGCTCCAATTACAGTATATCCGAATATTAGGTAAATACTGGATAACGGAAGTGCAAAGCCTGTCAAAGTAAGAGAACTTATTATATATAGCGCTAGAGAGTAGGTTAATCCTACTATGCTTCCCCACATCCAGCCTTGCGAATCGACATTTTTGGTGCAGGTTGCAGCACCTGTTAAAATGCTAAGAATTGAAATTAATAATATAATTCCGGGGATGACACTATCTGAAACATTTGTAAAGTGTAGAACTATTGCGAAAATTAAGAATGAGCATAATGTAAAAAGATAACTGAATCCAATTCCTTTAAATAATTTTGTATACATATATCTCTCCTCCAATTCAATATAATTTTTCATTAAAATATATTCTTTTTAGAATTAATTATGTGTAAAAATTTGACGATAACATTTCCGGAGGGATGTAATGGAAACGATAGAGGTTATAGAAGAGAAAAAAATGATAAAGAGATTACTGGCAAAGTTTTTCGGTAATATATTACTATATGGTTTATTATATATTGGAATTATGGCGATTTTTCTTATGTTTGCAATTTTCCAAGAAGAGACCTTAATGAGTGTAATAATGATGTGTTTAATAAGTGTCGCTATAAATTTAGGATTTATGACACTACTTAGTAATAGTTCCATAAGCAATGCGTTTGAGGGGATAAATACGGTTAATGTACCGTCTAAAAGTAGAAAAAGGATATTGAAAATCGCTGGTATAATTTTAATTATATTAATGATTTTGATTACTTGGATAGATATTGTTGCATTTCATGCATTATTTAAGTCTAAAACCAGCATAGAAACATACACATTAGAAGCCGCTACCATTGAACATGCAAGAACTGAAGCAACACAAAAATATGGAGTTTTTACATCAATAGATACAATGTCAGATAATGGTTATATTGCTACAAAAAGAGTATACTCAAATGATGCGATAATTATTATAGGAGTAATTGTTGTAATGAATTTACTTATAGTAATCGGTTCTATCAATTACGAAAATAATTTGCTGAAAAAGTATTTGACGACTTGATAAAAACTTGATATTTAGGCTGTTCTATGCTAAAATAGCTTGTGCCGGAGGGGGAAAAATGGAATATCCTAATGAAACTCAAGATAAGTTAATAGTTTTATATATAATAAGTAGGTTAAATAAGTCTATAACGAATTTACAAATGGTTGATTTTGTACTTGAAGTTACGGGAATAGACTATTTTACACTTCAAGATATTTTACTTCAGTTACAAAATAGCGGATTTATAGATTTGTTTTATGAAGAAGAGGTAAGATATTATAAGATAACTGCTGAAGGAAGGGAAATGCTTGAGTCGCTTAAAAGTATAATACCTGACTTTATAATTTTAAGAATTGATGAAAAAGTTTGCGATTCTGAAAAGGAGATAAAACAAAAATCTGTAGTTTTTGCGGATTTTGAGCCTGAAGGAAGGAATACATTTATGGTGAAATGTAAGATTAGCGAAGGTGGTAAAAAGCTAATTGAAATAAATTTATCCGTTCCGACGCGAGAACAAGCAATAGAAATATGTAATAAATGGTATGAAAGTCCATCAAAATATTATTTAGAGATAATAAAAATGTTTGGAAGTAACTAAAAGGAGAATAGAGATGGAAATAACCAGTTTAGAAAATCAATTGGTAAAAAAGATAGCGTCACTTCATAAAAAGAAGTTTAGAGATGAGTATAAAATGTTTTTTATTGAAGGAATGAAGTCTATAAAAGAGGCCATAAACTTTAATCAAGAAATAGAATATATTTTATATTCTCCGGATATGGTTTATTACGATTTAGGCATTGAAGGAATAGAGGTATCTAAAGAAATTTTATGTAAGATTTCTGATACTGTAACTCCTCAAGGAATTGTTGCGGTTTGTAAAATAAAAGATGAAAATATTGACATACTAAAAGAAAAGAAAAGAATTGTTTATTTAGATAAAGTACAAGATCCGGGGAACGTAGGGACTATAATAAGGACTGCTGATGCTTTTGGAATTGATGGTGTAGTTTTATCTAAGGAATGTGCCGATATTTATTCTCCAAAGGTTGTTCGCTCAACTATGGGTTCGATATTTCACTTGCCTGTGGTTAGAGACGTTAATGTGGAGGAGCTAAAAAAACTTAATATGAAAATATATTCTTCATCGCTTAATGGAAATGAAGAATTTAAGATAAAAGATAACTCTATTTTGGTTATAGGAAATGAAGGAAATGGAATATCTGATGAAACGAAAGAAATAACTGACGAGTTTATAAAGATAAAAATGCCGGGAAATGCAGAGTCGTTAAATGCGTCTATTGCAGCCGGAATTTTAATGTATGAATTTACTAAATGAGAGATTAATGGTGCATAATCGCTTCTGTATTGCTAAGTGAAGTAATACAGAAGCGATTTGCAGTTATTGATTTTTTTTAGACAGTTCGTCCGAAGTTTCGCTTTTTGTAACGTTTGCTAAGCGATTAGCTATTTTTTCTTGAATGTCCGGTGTTATCCAATTAAACGTAGAAGGAACCATTTCACCATACATAGTTGTTTTTTGTGAATGAATACTTTCTTTTTTATTTTTTCCCATTTGTATTTATATCCTTTCAATATTATTGAAGCAATACGCCAACAGATGCCATAGAAGTACGCAGTGATCCTCTATCTGTTGTAGCAGGGTCATATATAACTGTAACTTTAGAACCTCCGACATCTATAGCCACATCATCTACTCCCGGCATAGAAGCAAGCCAGTTTTTCAATTCTAAAGCTTGATTAGCAGATAATGTATTAACATTAAAAACAGTTGTTTCCATATTATTTGTCACCTCACAAGGTAAGTATATCCGAAAGTTTTAAAATTATGCATTTTAAAATAGAAAATATTGACAAAGTAAGTAGCATATGTATATAATATAAACATAGAGCGAAAGCTCGAGAGTATAGCTTTTATACATGGGAAAAAATGCCATAAGAAAAAGAGAGGTGGTGTCCTCTCTTTTTCTTGTCTTGTACTTAGTAACAGGGAGTAGTAAGTAAGATTAGTAGACTAAGTACAAGTATAGCTATGAAAATAGCTTTATACATGGTATCACCTCCTTAAAAAAGATTTGGCAATGCCATACAAAGTATATACCATAAATTTACAAAAACGTATCGCGAAATTTGTCGACTAGGTAAATTTTTTTAGGAATAGAAAATATTGACAAAGCAAGTAGTATATGTATATAATATAGGCATAGAGCGAAAGCTCGAGAGTATAATTCAATTCACACAAAAAATGCCATAAGAAAAAGAGAGGTGGTGGCCTCTCTTTTTCTTGTCTTGTACTTAGTAACAGGGAGTAGTAAGTAAGATTAGCATAATAAGTACAAGTATGGATACGAACATAATTCTTTTCACACAATCACCTCCTCGTATAATATGTTTATAAGGTCAAAAACAACTATATAAACATACCCTTT
>CAVHFU010000035.1:0-14590 GCA_963635575.1 bacterium
AACCACAAGAGGAAAAGCAAAAATAATTGACAAAAAAATTAAGCTTAATTACAAGCTTAGAGCATATTTTTTATATTAATTTGATACTAAAGTGTGGAGCAGATAAACTTCCGTATAACGCATAAAAATGTCGAGGAAGTTATTGACAAGTGCACAAAACAGTGATAAAATTATAAAATGTATGAGTTTATGTGCAGACATACGTAAACAGTTCTTCATTTCGCAAGAGCAGGAATCCTGCTGCCAAATGGTAGACATTTGATATTGCACTTAGAAGGAATGATTTTATATTGTTTATTGTTAGTTTTGCTAAGAAATAAATAATTATTTAAGGAGCAAGGATTACTTGGTCCTTATTGTCGTTCTTAAAATTACAAAATACAACTAAAGATAATGTGCTAATAGAGTAGTATTTGAATTTTATAGGAGGGGTAAAAAAATGCATGAAATTAAACTGGGTAAAAACAAGAGAATGTCTTTTTCTAGAATTCCTGAAAAATTAGAATTACCTAATTTGATTGAAGTACAGAAAGATTCGTACGAGTGGTTTGTACGAGAAGGACTTAGAGAAGTATTTAGGGATATTTCTCCAATTACTGATTATACGGGAGGACTAATTTTAGAGTTTTTAGATTATTCTCTAAAGGATGACCCAAAGTATACTATTGCGGAATGTAAGGAAAGAGATGCTACATATGCAGCTCCTCTTAGAGTTAAGATAAGACTTATTAATAAGGAGACCGGCGAAGTTAAAGAACAAGAAATCTTTATGGGAGATTTCCCTCTTATGACTGATAGTGGTACATTCATAATAAACGGAGCAGAGCGTGTTGTTGTAAGCCAATTAGTACGTTCTCCTGGTGTTTACTATGGAATGAAGTATGATAAATTCGGTAAGAAATTATTTGATGCAACTGTAATTCCTAACCGTGGTGCATGGATTGAATATGAGACAGACTCTCAAGACATTTTCTATGCAAAAATAGATAGAACAAGAAAGCTTCCTGTTACAAGCTTACTTAGAGCTTTAGGTATTGTAACTGATGCTGAGATACTTGAATTATTTGATAATGATGAAAAGATTTTAGCTACATTACAAAAAGATCCTGTAAAGACACAAGATGAAGCTTTAATAGAGTTATATAAGAGACTTCGCCCTGGCGATTTGCCTACAGTAGATAGTGCTAGAAACTTACTTGAAGCTATGTTCTTTGACCCTAGAAGATATGAAATGGCTAGAGTTGGCAGATACAAATACAACAAAAAGTTATCTATTGCTACAAGAATTATGAAACACGTTGCTGCTGAAGATATTAAAAATGATGAGCAAGTGTTTGTAAAAGCAGGAGAAATCATTAACAGAGAAACAGCTTTTGAAATTCAAAATGCTGGTATTAACGTTGTATATCTTGATGTTGAAGGTAAGAAAGTTAAGGTTATCGGTAACAATACTGTTGATATTTCTAAATATGTAGATATTGATTTAAGTGAATTAGGAGTTAAGGGCTTTGTTAATTATACTATTTTAATGAATATTTTAGCTAATAATCCTAAGAAAGAAGATTTAATTGAAGCTATCAAGGAAAATCGTACAGCTTTATCTGCTCCTACAATCACAATGGACGATATTATTGCTACAATTAGCTATTGCTTGAACCTTGAACATGGTTTAGGAAATACTGATGATATCGACCACTTAGGAAATAGAAGAATAAGAGCTGTTGGTGAATTACTTCAAAATCAATTCAGAATTGGTTTATCCAGAATGGAAAGAGTTATTCGTGAAAGAATGACAATTCAAGATATGGATATTGTTACACCACAAGCTTTAGTAAATATAAGACCTGTTTCAGCTGCGATTAAGGAATTCTTCGGAAGTTCTCAATTATCACAGTTCATGGATCAAAACAACCCTCTTGCAGAACTTACTCATAAGAGAAGATTAAGTGCATTAGGCCCTGGTGGATTAAGCCGTGATAGAGCAGGATTCGAAGTTCGTGATATCCACTATTCTCACTATGGAAGAATGTGTCCTATTGAAACTCCAGAAGGTCCTAACATCGGACTTATCGGTTCACTTTCTTCTTATGCAAGAATTAATGAATATGGATTTATTGAAACTCCATACAGACTTGTTAAAGATGGTGTAGTTACTGATGATATTGAATATATGGCTGCTGATGAAGAAGATGGATATATTCTAGCTACTGCAACAGAACCATTAGACGAAAATAATAGATTTGTAAACCCTAAAACTAAAGTTAGATATAAGGCTGAAATCTTGGAAGTGGAAAGCAACAAGATTGAATTAGTAGATGTTTCTCCTAGACAACTTGTTTCTGTTGCTACTGCAATGATTCCTTTCCTAGAAAACGATGATGCTAACCGTGCTCTAATGGGTGCAAACATGCAACGTCAAGCAGTGCCTTTACTTAAAACAGATTCTCCAATTGTTGGTACTGGTATGGAATACCGTGCTGCAAAGGATTCAGGAGTTTGTATCTGTGCTAAAAATGAAGGTATTGTTGAAAAGGTTACAGCTGACAATATCGTAATTAAGAAAAAAGATGGCAACTTTGATGAATATAAATTAGTTAAGTTCAAACGTTCAAACCAAGGTACTTGTATCAACCAAAGACCTATTGTTGAAAAGGGAGAACATGTTGGTAAAGGCGATGTTATCGCAGATGGACCTTCAACAGATAACGGAGAACTTGCGTTAGGAAAGAACATCTTAATCGGATTTATGACTTGGGAAGGTTATAACTACGAAGATGCTATTCTAATTAGTGAAAGATTAGTTAAAGACGATGTTTTAACATCTATTCATATTGAAGAATATGAATCTGAATCAAGAGATACAAAATTAGGACCTGAAGAAATAACAAGAGATATTCCAAATGTTGGTGAAGATGCATTAAAAGATTTGGATGAACGTGGTATTATTCGTATTGGCGCTGAGGTTCATTCAGGCGATATCTTGGTTGGTAAGGTTACTCCTAAGGGAGAAACAGAACTTACAGCTGAAGAAAGATTGCTTCGTGCAATTTTCGGTGAGAAAGCTCGTGAAGTTAGAGATACATCACTAAGAGTTCCACATGGCGAAGCCGGAATAATCGTTGATGTAAAGATATTTACAAGAGAAAACGGCGACGAAATGACTCCTGGTGTAAATGAAATTGTTAGAGTTTATATAGCTCAAAAGAGAAAGATTTCTGTCGGAGATAAAATGGCAGGACGTCACGGCAACAAGGGTGTTATTTCAAGAGTACTTCCTGAAGAAGATATGCCATTCTTACCGGATGGTACACCACTTCAAATTGTGTTAAACCCTCTAGGCGTACCAAGCCGTATGAATATCGGACAGGTGCTAGAAGTTCACTTGGGTTATGCTGCTAAAGCTTTAGGCTTTAAGATTGCAACTCCTGTATTTGATGGTGCACGTGAAGGTGACATTTGGGAGGCATTAAAACAAGCAGGATTAAATGAAGATGGTAAATCTATATTATACGATGGAAGAACCGGTGAACCGTTTGATAGACCGGTTACAGTCGGATATATGTATATGTTAAAACTACATCACTTAGTAGATGATAAGATTCATGCTCGTTCTACTGGACCTTATTCTTTAGTTACACAACAACCTCTTGGTGGTAAAGCACAATTTGGTGGACAGAGATTCGGAGAGATGGAAGTTTGGGCTCTAGAAGCTTATGGTGCTGCTTATACACTTCAAGAAATCTTGACTGTAAAATCTGATGACGTTGTTGGACGTGTTAAGACATATGAATCTATTGTTAAGGGCGAAAATGTTCCTGAAGCCGGTATTCCTGAGTCATTTAGGGTATTAGTTAAGGAATTACAAAGCTTAGGTCTTGATGTTAAGGTATATTCTAAAGACAACGAAGAAGTTGCATTAAAAGAATATGTTGAAGATGAAATTGATGAAGAATTACCTGTTAACATTGAAGGTACAGAAGATTTACAGTTTGTTCGTCATTATGATGAGCCTATGGATGATGTTATTATAGAAGACGCTGAAGACGATGATTTTGAAGATGAAGAAAGCGATGAAATCGATGACGATGTAGAAGAATTCGATTTTGATGATAATGTTGTTGAGGATGATGAGCTCGGCGGAGAAGATTTAGACAATTTTGATGATGAAGAGTAAATAAAATGTATCACTATGAGAGGAGTAAAAAGATGTTTGAACTAAATAATTTTGATAGTATTAAAATTAGTCTTGCTTCACCGGAGAAAATCAGAGAATGGTCAAAAGGTGAAGTTAAGAAACCTGAAACTATTAATTATAGAACATTAAAGCCAGAACGTGATGGCTTGTTCTGTGAAAAGATTTTTGGACCTCAAAAAGACTGGGAATGTCATTGTGGAAAATACAAGAGAGTAAGATATAAAGGTATTGTCTGCGACAGATGTGGTGTTGAGGTTACTAAATCTAAAGTTAGACGTGAAAGAATGGGACATATTGAACTTGCGGCTCCTGTTTCACATATATGGTATTTTAAAGGAATTCCAAGTCGTATGGGACTTATATTAGACCTTTCTCCAAGAGCATTGGAGAAAGTCCTATACTTTGCTTCATATATCGTTATGGACGCTGGTACAACAGCATTAATGAAGAAGCAAATTTTGACTGAAAAAGAGTATGCAGAAGCAAAGGAACAATATGGTGCAAATGCATTTAGAGTTGGAATCGGTGCTGAAGCTATTCGTGAGTTATTAAAAGAAATAGATCTAGAGTCTTTAGCTAAGGAATTAAGAGAAGAAATGAATTCTTCTTCTGGTCAAAAGAAAGTAAAGATTATTAAGAGACTTGAAGCTGTTGACTCATTTAGATTATCAGGAAACAGGCCTGAATGGATGATTTTAGACGTTGTCCCTGTTATTCCGCCAGATTTAAGACCTATGGTTCAATTAGATGGCGGTAGATTTGCAACATCTGACTTAAACGATTTGTACAGAAGAGTTATCAACAGAAACAATCGTTTAAAGAGATTGCTTGATTTAGGAGCACCTGAAATAATTGTTAGAAACGAAAAGAGAATGTTACAAGAAGCAGTAGATGCCCTAATAGATAACGGACGTCGTGGTCGTCCTGTTACAGGCCCTGGGAACCGTCCGTTAAAGTCATTGTCTGATTTGCTAAAAGGTAAACAAGGTCGTTTTAGACAAAACTTACTAGGTAAACGTGTTGACTACTCTGGACGTTCTGTTATCGTTGTAGGACCAGAACTTAAGATTTATCAATGTGGTGTACCTCGTGAAATGGCTATTGAATTATTTAAGCCATTTGTAATGAAAAAGTTAGTTGAAAATGGAATGGCTCATAATATTAAGAGTGCTAAGAGAATGGTTGAACGCGTTAAACCAGAAGTATGGGATATATTAGAAGAAGTTATTAAGGAACACCCTGTAATGTTAAACCGTGCTCCGACACTTCACAGATTAGGTATCCAAGCATTCGAGCCTGTATTAGTAGAAGGTAGAGCATTAAAACTTCACCCACTAGTTTGTACAGCGTTCAACGCTGACTTCGATGGTGACCAGATGGCTATTCACCTCCCATTATCAGCAGAAGCTCAAGCTGAAACAAGATTTTTAATGTTATCTGCAAACAACTTGTTAAAACCTCAAGATGGTAAGCCGGTTACAGTTCCTACACAGGATATGGTATTAGGTAGCTATTATTTAACATATGAAACAGGTATGAACGATGATAGAGTACCGTCATACTTAGTGGATGTTCCGGAAGATGAAAGATATGCAAAAGATGCAGATGGAAACTTTGTATTAGACGCAGAAGGTAATAAGAGATTACTTCTAAAAGCATTTAGTGATAAAGATGAGGCTTTTGAAGCATATTCTGTTAATGCTATAAAGCTACAAGATCCGATTTTGGTGAGATTTACCAAAGAAGTGGATGGAGTAAAAAAATCTAAAGTTATTAAAACAACAATGGGTAAGATTATATTTAATGACTCTGTTCCGCAAGATATTGGATTTGTAGACAGGAGTATTCCGGGAAACGAATTTAAGATGGAAGTTGATTTCTTAGTAACTAAGAAGGAGTTAGGAAAAATTATTGATAAATGCATTAGAAAGTACGGTTTTACAATTTCTGCTGATGTAGTAGATAAAATTAAGGCTACCGGATATAAATATTCTACACGTAGTGGTATTACAGTTGGTGTTGCGGACATGCAAATTCCTGGTGTAAAGGAACAACGTATTAAAGAGGCTGAAGCTAAGGTAGAAACTATTACAAAACAATATCAGAGAGGATTGCTTTCTAATGAGGATAGAAGAAATTCTGTTATTACAATTTGGGAAGATACAACAAAGGTTATTACACAAGACTTGATGGATGGACTAGATAGATTAAATCCAGTTTACATGATGGCTCACTCCGGTGCTCGTGGTAATGTAAACCAGATTAGACAACTTGCTGGTATTCGTGGACTTATGGCGGATACATCGGGTAAAACAGTTGAAATTCCTATTAAGTCAAACTTAAAAGAAGGACTTGACGTTTTGGAATACTTCATTTCATCACACGGTTCTAGAAAAGGTCTTGCCGACACAGCTCTTCGTACAGCGGACTCTGGTTACTTAACAAGACGTCTTGTTGATGTCAGTCAAGATGTTATTATTCGTGAGGAAGATTGCGGAACTAAGAAGGGTATTTGGGTTGAGGATGTTACTGAAGGTAAAGAAGTTATCGAACCACTTTCTGAAAGACTTGTTGGCAGAACTGCAATTGGTGATGTAGTAAATCCTGAAACAAATGAAGTAATTGTAAAAGATGATACATTAATTACTGAAGCTCAAGCTAAGGCTATTGAGAAAGCAGGAATTAAGAAAGTATATATTCGTTCAACACTTACTTGTCGCTCAAGACATGGTATTTGTGCAAAATGTTATGGCACGAACCTAGCTACAGGCAAACCTATCAATATTGGTGAAGCAGTTGGTATTATTGCTGCTCAATCTATCGGTGAACCTGGTACACAGCTTACAATGAGAACGTTCCATACAGGTGGTGTCGCTGCTGCCGGCGGTGATATTACACACGGTTTACCACGTGTTGAGGAAATTTTTGAAGCTAGAAAGCCAAAGGGACTTGCTGTTATTACTGAAATTAAAGGTAATGTTACAGTTAGTGATAACAAGAAGAAACGTGAAGTTATCGTTACTGACCCTGATGGAGATGCAAAGACATACTTAATTCCTTTCGGCTCAAGATTAAAAGTTCGTGATGGCGATTTTGTAGAAGCCGGAGATGAGTTAACAGAAGGTTCTGTAAATCCACATGACATTATAAGAATTAAAGGTGTTGACGGAGTTCAATTATATATGCTTCGTGAAGTTCAAAAGGTTTATAGAATGCAGGGTGTTGATATCAATGATAAACACATTGAAGTTATTGTTCGTCAAATGCTTCGTAAGATTAAAGTTGATGAAGCTGGAGATACAAACTTCTTACCTGGAATTCTTGTAGATATGTTTGAATTTGAAAGTGAAAACGAAAGAGTTATAGCTGAAGGTGGAACACCGGCTACTGGTAAACAAACATTATTGGGCATCACAAAAGCAGCCTTAACAACAGAATCATTCTTATCAGCAGCATCATTCCAAGAAACAACAAGAGTTTTAACTGATGCAGCTATTAAAGGTAAGGTTGATCCATTAGTTGGACTTAAAGAAAACGTTATCATTGGTAAGTTAATTCCTGCCGGAACTGGTATGGCTAGATATAAAGATATAAACATTCAAACAGTTAAGGAAGAAAAAAGTGAAGACGAAATAGTCGACTAAAAAAAAGCTGTAAAGAACTAAATTTCGAGTTCTTTACAGCTTTTTTTTAGTCCTTACAAATAAATGTTTCGCAACAAGTTCCATCAGATGTATGAGCTTTACCTGACATATTGTTTACGTCTAATTGTTTTGCTGTGCAAAAATGATTTTCCCAATATGTGCATGTGTCTACACTGCAATGGACTGGCATTCTATTTGGATTTCCCATATAATTCATCTCCTTTTTTATTATTTTGTACAAAATTTAATAAATATATGCTAAATACTTGATTAAAGTTTTATGGAAATATTGACGAATAACATTTGGAGTATAATTTTAGCAATTATATATTGAATTAGGGAGGCAGTAAAAATGGATAAAAAAATGTATACTTTGTCACGTCCGCAGAAAACTATTTGGTATATGGAGAAATTGTATAAAGATTCTGGAATGACAAACATTTGTGGAACAGTAAGATTTAAAATTGGAGTTGATTTTGAACTTTTATGTAAAGCAATTAACATTTTTGTTTCTGCTAATGATGCTATGCGTGTTAAAGTGCTGGAGGACAATGGAACCCCATATCAATATATAAAGGATTATAAAGAGTTTGAAGTTAAATTTGTTGATTTCTCTGATAAAACTAAAGAAGAGTTTTATAGATGGGAAGAAATTGAGAGCAAGAAACCAATTGATACTTCAAGTAGCGAATTGTTTGAATTCATAATGATTAAATTTAGTGATTCAGAGGGCGGATATCTTATAAAAATTAACCATATCATTAGTGATGCGTGGAGCATTATGCTTTTGGTAAGCGACATAAAAGATATATATTCCGAGTTAATTTATGGAAATTTTAGGAAATATGAAAAGCCTTCTTATTTAGATTATATAGACTCGGAGGAAGAATATTTTAGTTCAAAGCGTTATATTTCGGATAAAGAATATTGGGAAGAGAAGTTAAAAGATTTCGAAGAAGTTACAACATTAAAAGACAATGTAGGAGATAAAAGCTTTACTAACGCTACCAGAAGGACGTTTTTGATACCTGAAAAATTAAACAGAAAAATGAAGTCTTTTTGCGAAGAAAATAAAGTGTCGGAATATGCATTATTTATAGGTGCATTGGCTATGTACATAAATAGAGTTAAAAATAAAGAAAATATATTGCTTGGTACATCTTTATTAAATAGAACTGGAATAAAGGAAAAAGAAACGATGGGAATGTTTGCTAGTACGGCCGTTCCACTAAAAGTTGATATTAAAGATGATACAAACTTTAGCATGTTTATAAAAGAAATATCAAAAGAAATTTTGTCTGTTTTGAGGCATCAAAAATACCCTTATGAAGATATGCTTAAAATAGCTCAAAACGCCAATAAATCAGCTGACAAAATATTTGATATAGTTCTTAACTATCAAAATGCAAAAGGAACTAAGGGCGTTTTAGAGCATGAAGTATCGTATTCTACAAGATGGAATTTCAATGGGGAGCAAATCGAGTCCTTAATTGTTAATGTAAATGATAGAGATAATGAAGGTAGATTAATAATAGATTATGATTTCTTAAACCATATGTTTTGTATTAAGGAAATAGAGTTTTTACATCAACATATTATTAATATTTTATGGCATGCATTAGACAATCCGGAGAAAGCGATATCAAAGCTAGAAATGCTTTCAGAGGATGAAAAAAGGCAAATTCTATTTGATTTTAATGATACAGAAGCAACTTATAATAAGAATATTACAATACACGAATTATTTGAAGAAATAGTAAGAAAATATCCGAATAATATTGCTGTCAAATTTGAAAATGAGACTATCACTTATAGAGAGCTAAATGAAAAGGCAAATAGTTTAGCTAGAACTTTAAGAAAGTTGGGTGTAAGGCGTCAGGATATCATTGCAGTTATAATGTATAAGTCAATAAATACGATAATTGCCACTTTGGGTATTCTTAAAGCCGGGGCAGCATACTTGCCAATTGATCCTGATTTTCCAAGCGATAGGAAGAACTTTATGATTACTGACTGCAATTCAAGAGTACTGATTACTGAACAAAAGTTAAAAAACGAGAATCCTTTTGATGGAACAGTTATATGTTTAGACGAGGAAGGAGTATTCTGTGAAGATATAACTAATTTAGAAAATATAAATGAATCCGCTGATTTGATTTATATAATTTATACATCCGGTTCTACGGGTAATCCAAAAGGAGTTATGTTAGAACACAGAAATGTTGTAAGGCTTCTATTTAACAGTAAATTCCAGTATGATTTTAATGAGAATGACGTTTGGACAATGTTTCACTCATATTGTTTTGATTTTTCGGTGTGGGAAATGTATGGTGCACTGCTTTATGGCGGAAAACTTATAATTATATCTAAGGAAACCTCAAAAGACTTAAATAAATTTGTCAAATTGCTTAGAGAAGAAAATGTTAGTGTACTTAATCAAACACCGGCAATGTTTTATAATGTAATTAATGAAGAAATGTTATATAATGACGCTGATTTAAGCATAAGGTATGTTATTTTTGGGGGAGAGGCATTAAATCCTAGTAAATTAAAACCATTTAGAGAGAAATATCGAAAATGTAAATTAATTAATATGTATGGAATAACTGAGACAACGGTTCATGTTACATTTAAAGAGCTGAGTGATGATGACATAGAAAGTGGGAAGAGTAATATAGGTAGGCCTATTCCAACATTAAAAACATATATAATGGATAAAAATTTGAACTTATTGCCAATTGGAATACCAGGGGAGATTTGTGTTTCCGGTGATGGAGTTGCGAGGGGGTATTTGAATCAAAAAGAACTAACCGATAAAAAATTTGTTGTTAATCCGTATAGCCCAAATAAAAGATTATATCGTTCCGGTGACTTAGGAAGATTTTTTGCAAGAGGAGATATGGAATACTTAGGAAGGATTGACAGTCAAGTTAAGGTTAGAGGTTTTAGAGTTGAAATAGGTGAGATTGAACGAAATATATCTAGTTTTCCTAAGGTAAAAGATGTTGTAGTTATTCCTAAAAAGGACGAAAATGAAAAGAGCTATTTAGTTGCTTATTTAGTATGTACACAGGCGATAGATATTCAGGAATTAAAAAAACATTTAGGGAAATTTATGCCGACATATATGATTCCTTCATATTTTGTATTTATGGAAAAATTACCAATTAATGCCAACGGAAAGATAAATAGAAAGGAATTGCCTGAACCTTTAAGAGAAATAAAAGAGGATGTACCATATGTTGAACCTAGAGATAAAACCGACAAAGTTTTGCAAACCGTTTTCTCAGAGGTTTTAAAGCTAGAGAATATAGGAATAGATAATGATTTTTTTGCTATGGGAGGAGATTCTTTAACGGTTATTCAAGCATTGACTAAATTATATAAATATGATTTAGGAATTAGTGCTACGGATTTTTATAAGTATCCTACAATTAGGTTGCTAAGTAATAAAGTTAAAAATAATATACAATTAGATGATGATATGCAAAGAGAGTCTTTTGCAGTGGTCCCTGATTTCAAATTATCAGAGAAGTTAACTAATAGGGAAATGAAAAATGTTTTAGTTACGGGCGCAACCGGTTTCTTAGGTAGTCATATTGTAAAGAATTTGTTAGATAATACTGAGGCTAAAGTTTATTGTTTGGTTAGAGGGAGCTCTCAAACTGAAGCAAGGGAAAGGTTTTTTAAAGTATTTAAATTTTATTTTAATACTCAATATTGCGAAGATAGAATAGAAATTATTAACGGGGATATTACTATGGAAGATCTTGGAGTAGACTCTGAAATGTCTTATAAATTGGGCAGAACAATAGACAATATTATACATACAGCTGCACTTGTTAAATATTATGGGGATTACAAAGAATTTGAAACAATTAATATAGCGGGTGTTAGAAATGTAATGATTTTCGCAAAAAAATATGACATAAAACTTAATCACATTTCTACAATAGGTATTTCAGGGAGCTATTTAGTAAGAAATAACATAAATTCAAAAGAGCTTACAGAAAAAGATTTATATGTTGGTCAAAATTACACTGAAAATGCTTATGTTAAGACTAAATTCTTAGCTGAAAATATGCTATTGAATGAGATTAGTAATGGACTAAAATTGACTATATTTAGAATGGGAAATTTAACAGGAAGGTATAGCGATGGGTATTTTCAAAAGAATGCCAAGGATAATGCTTTTTATAATATATTAAAATCTATAATTGAACTAAAAAAAGTCTCTTCAGACATGGATGATGTAGATGTTGAGCTTACGCCAGTTGATATGGCTGCAAATTGTGTGGTAAACATTGCTAAAACTAATGAATGCGATTCTAGAATTTTTCATATAACAAATTATAAAGAACCACATTTTGAAAAAATAAGACATATGTTAGTAGAACTTGGCTTTGATATTCAAGTTATTAGTAACGATGAATTTAATAGGTACATAAAAGAAGTGGCAGGTAAGGACGAGGAAAGTGAAATACTTAGAGGTATAATTACAGATATGGGGACAGATGGTAGTCTGAATTATAATATACCTGTAAAAGCGACTGCAAATATTACAGCAAAATATCTAAAAATGTTAGGATTCGAATGGCCTGATATAGAAATTGAATACGTAAAAAGGATAGTGGATTATTTAAATTCAATAAATTATTTTGAAATTAAATAATACGAAAGAAAGAGTGAAAAATATGAGAAAAAGGTCTGATGTATGGGGAATTATAAATATTTATAATATTATAATAGTAATATTGGGAATAGGATTTTATTTTTTACTACCTATTTTGTTAAATTATGCACCAGGGTCATATAATAGTTATTTTGAGACTCAAATAGATTCGGGAATGAATTATTTTGTTCAGTTTTTCTTAGCAATACTTGCAGTAATTATTATTGTTGACACTCTCGTATGGTTTCAATTTAAAGAAATCAAGAGTTTGGAAGGGATAACTTTAGATGATAATACACGAGATAAAGAATGTAAAATAAAAGCAAAATGCTTTAGGTTACCATTTAGATTATACTTATATGAAATAACTATAATTCCAGTAATAGTCGCTATTGTCTTGTGGATAACTAAAACTGAAATAGGGTTAATTGTAAAAACAACGTTGATAATATTTTTATTTGCCACAGTCCTTTCTACATCAGCATACGTGTTTACTAGAAATAAAATGAAACAGCTTTTCAACAGGATAAACAATTTTGAAATATGTGGAGGAAAGTCTAATATAAGTCTTGCTAGTAAAATATTTTTGCAAATTTTTCCGCTTTTTTTGGTGATTTCAATTTTCTTATCATTTTTAGGATATGTAAGAATGATTAATGAAAAAGGACTAATGCGATTCGAAGAATATACAGTAAGATTAGATGAAAGTTTGAGTCATAACATCGCCACAGAAAAAGAATTGTTTGAATCAGCAAATAAGATAGTTAGAATAAATCCTAATGACGAGATGTTTATAATACGAAATAATGAAGTTCTTTATAATGAAGGCAGTGAATTAAGTGGTTTTTTCATAAAATATGCAACAATTTTAGGAGAGGAATATAATGGACATTTGTACGACTATTATGGTTCAGATATTCAGGGAACAGCAGAATATATAAAGATAGAAAATAACAATTATATAGTAGGCGTAAAATATAATTTAGTATCTCAAGAAATGATTTTGGTTTTTGTTTGCGGTACAGTTTTTATGTTGCTTTTGACGATATTTGTACTTGTATTTTTAAGCAAGGACTTATCGGACGATATCGGTGAGGTAGGAAAGTATTTGTATAAGCTTTCTAATCAAGATAGCATAGATTACGATAAAAAACTTCCTGTTACCTCTAATGATGAAATTGGTGAGTTGGTTATCTCTTTCAATAAAATTCTTGATTTAGAAAAGAACAACATTGAAACTATGTCTAGAAACCAAGAAATTTTAGTAGAACAAGAACGTCTTTCGTCTTTAGGACAATTAATTGGTGGTATTGCACACAACTTAAAAACACCTATAATGTCTATTGCCGGAGCTTTAGAAGGGGTAGAGGATTTAATAAAAGAGTATGATGAATCAATAGATGATAGCCAGGTAACAAAGGAGGATCATCATCAAATTGCAGGTGAAATGAAAGAATGGATAAGCAAAATAAGACCGTATTTATCATATATGACTGAAGTTATCGATGCGGTAAAGGGGCAAGCTGTTTCAATGAATGCTTCAACCGTGGGAGAATTCTCAGCAGAGGAACTTATTGCAAGAACTCAGATTTTAATGAAAAATGAGTTAAAACGACGTCATTGTAATTTAAGTCTTGATTTAAATATTGGCGAGAAAACACAAATTAAAGGTGAAATAAGTGCAATAGTTCAAGTTATGGATAACTTAATAATTAATGCTATGGATGCTTATGGAGAAAAGGGCGGAAATATAGACATTAAGGTAAGAGAAGATGAGGAGAAGATATATATAGAGGTAGCTGATTTGGCAGGTGGAATATCCGAAACTGTTAAAGACAAATTATTTAAGGAGATGATTACTTCAAAAGGCAAGAACGGAACAGGTTTAGGACTTTATATGTGCTATTCGACTATTAAAGGAAAGTTTGATGGTGACATGTGGTTTGAAAGTAAAGATGGAGTAGGTACGACTTTCCATATTATATTAAATAAGCTAAAGATTTTATAAAATATTTGCACACCCACTGTCAATAATTTTTGAAAATGTCCTAAAAAAATTCAAACATTAACGGGAAAATT
>CAVHFU010000036.1:0-12919 GCA_963635575.1 bacterium
TATTTGGGACATTTTCAAAAATTAATATATAGGATTTTATCAAAAATTAATCATACTGCCTAGAATTAAATTATGGAAACCTATTGACAAAATGTTTTATTATGGATATAATAATTTAGTATTTTGCCGCTTGAAAAAGGTTTTTGAAATTCCGATTGACGGAATACCTGATATCAGCGTGTCCGAATTTAACGGAGGAGGTGTAGTTATGTACGCTATTATTGAAACAGGTGGAAAGCAGTACAAAGTAGAACAAGGTGATGTTATTTATGTTGAAAAGCTAAATAATGAAGCAGGTTCAACTGTTGAATTTGATAAGATTCTTGCGATTTCCGGAGACACTATGACTGTTGGAAATCCTATTGTTAGTGGAGCTAAAGTTTCTGGAACTGTTTTAGACCATGGAAAATCAAAGAAAGTTGTTGTATTTAAATACAAGGCTAAGAAGAATGAAAGAAAAAAACAAGGTCACAGACAACTTTATACTAAGGTTCAAATTGATGAAATCAAGGCTTAATAAGGAGCCAACACTATGATAACCATTAATATAAAAAGAAACGAAAAAAACGAAATTGTTTCCTTTTCACTAAACGGGCATGCAGGATATGATGTGAATGGGAAAGATATTGTGTGTGCAGCTGTATCGGCTGTTACAAATATGGTACTTATAGGACTTAATGAAAAATTAGGTGTTGACTTAAATGTTGAGAAATCTGATGGAGGATATTTAAAGGTTGAATTATCGGATAAAACAGAATTTGAGAAAATGAAAAGTGCCCAAGTTTTATTAGAATCAATGGTTACAGAGTTTTTAGATATTGAATCGAATTTTAAGAAGTATATATCGGTCAAAGAAAGATAATAATAGGAGGTGTAAACAATGTTACTTAGAATTGATGTTCAATTCTTCGCACATAAAAAAGGTGGCGGAAGCACAAAGAACGGTAGAGACAGTGAGTCAAAAAGACTTGGTGCTAAAAGAGCTGACGGACAATTTGTATTAGCTGGTAATATCTTAGTAAGACAACGCGGAACAAAGATTTATCCAGGAACAAATGTTATGATTGGTAGTGACGATACATTATTTGCTACAGCAGATGGTATTGTTAAGTTTGAAAGAAAAGGTAGAGACAAGAAACAAGTTTCTGTGTATGCTGCTGAATAATGAATTATTAAGGAAAGAGGCCGCTACGACCTTTTTCCTTTTTTAATTATTATAAAATGCAGGATACATCTGCATTAGGTGGAGGTTTTTTATGATAGACTTAGTTAAAATAAGTGTTAAAGCCGGAAGAGGCGGAAATGGATTTGTATCATTTAGAAGAGAAAAATATGTTGCTGCAGGAGGACCGGACGGTGGAGATGGTGGCAAAGGCGGAGATGTATATTTCCAAGTTGACGCTGATATGAATACTTTGGCTGAATTTAGATATAAGAAAAAATATACGGCCGAAGATGGGCAAAAAGGCGATGGCGGAAACCGTTTTGGAAAATCCGGTGCAAATTTATATATAAAGGTCCCAGCTGGAACAGTTGTTAGAAATATGGAAACAGGAAGAATAATTGCTGATTTAGTTAATGTTGGAGATAAGGTATTAGTAGCTAAGGGGGGCCGTGGCGGAAGAGGAAACGCTAAATTTGCTACGGCAACTCGTCAAGTTCCTAAATTTGCCGAGGAGGGCGAAGAAGGAGAGACTTTTGAATTAATGCTTGAATTAAAATTACTTGCCGATGTTGGTTTAGTAGGTTTTCCTAACGTAGGTAAATCTACAATACTTTCTATTATGACTTCTGCAAAGCCTAAGATTGGAAATTATCAGTTTACTACATTAGTTCCTAATCTTGGAGTTGTAAAACTAGATAATGGAACAGATTTCGTATTGGCAGATATTCCTGGACTTATTGAAGGAGCTCATAGAGGAGCAGGCCTTGGACATGAGTTTTTGCGCCACATTGAACGTACGAAATTGATTTTACATGTTGTCGATTGTTCACAAAGTGAAGGTAGAGATGTTGTAAAGGATTTTAAAATTATAAATGCTGAATTGGAATTGCATAATCCAAAACTCGCAAAGCGTCCTCAAATAGTTATAGCTAATAAAATGGATATACCCGAATCCGAGGAAAATTTTAAGAGACTTAAGGTAGTAACTGATAAAATGGGATATGAAATCTATCCGGTTTCTGCTGTTACAAATCAAGGACTAAAAGAAGTATTTTATAAAGTAAGCAAAGTGCTAAGTGAAATAGTTCCGGAAGAGGAGACTAATGAGTATGTGGAAGAAGCTGTAATTCAAGATACACCTGAGTTTGAGATAAGTTGTGAAAATAATATTTATATTATTTCAGGAAAAAGTGTAGAAAAGGTAATGAGAAGCATAAATTTTGACGATTATGAATCTGTACAGTATTTTCAGAGATTTTTGGAAATGAAGGGAATAAATAAACAGCTTGAAAAAATGGGCATAGAAGAAGGAGATACTGTTAGAATAGGTGAGGTTGAGTTTGAATATATTAAATAAGACCTTTTTATGAGGAGTTGAATTTTTATGGAAGATATCGATGTAGATGCTTTCGCAAAAGAGGCTAAAGAAAAAGTGAAAAGCAATAAGCTTGTAGTGGGTATTGTCTCGGCTCTTGTTTTTTTGGCGATTGTATTTTTGATATTATTATTAATGACAGTAGGTTATAAAAGAATTTATGGTGGTGTTTTGGTAAATGGAGTTGCTTTAGGTGGTATGACACTAGAAGAAGCTCAGCAAGCACTAAATAACCAATATAAAGACTTAGCATATCTAGATATAAGCGTAAGATGCAATGATTATAGAAATGATTTTAGGGCTGAAGATATAAGTGCAAGTTTTGATGTTGAGTCTGCTGTAAATACTGCATATACCTATGGAAGAGAAGGTAATTTAATCGATAGAATATTAAATGGACTAAAATGTAGATTTAGTAAGAATGATTTAACGGTTGATGTAAATGTTGACAGAAAAAAAATAGAATCTGAAATAGCTAAAGTAACTCGTGAAGTTGAAACTCCTGCAATCGAATGGAGTTATGCTAGAGAAGGAGATAAACTTCTAGTTAAAAATGGTGTTACCGGAATTATAGCTGATAAGGAGGCTGCTAGATTAGAGATAATAAGTAAACTAGATAAGATGGTTGATATGTTGGATAATCCGGTAAATATAAAAACTGAAGAAGTACATCCTGAAAAAGTAGATATAGATAAGATTCAAAAACAAATAACCAAAAAAGTACAGAACGCGGAATACATCAGTGATACGGGGAATTTAATAGAACAGATTATAGGTATAGAAATAGAAGATGTTGATCAAGCAAAAAAACTTGCAAATAGTATTACTGAAGAGGGAATGCAATTCTCAATTCCCCTACTTATAACCATGCCGGAGGTTACAACCGAAAGTGTTTTGGGAGAATTATTTAGAGATAGGCTAAGTACATATACCACATATTTTAATGTTAACGAAGTTGAAAGAACGGAAAATGTAAAGCTTGCAGCTGAATTTATTAATGATGTAATTTTAATGCCTGGTCAAGAGTTTTCTTATAACAATATTGTTGGGGAAAGAAGTACAGAAAGAGGATTTAAAACAGCGAAAGTTTATCAGCAAGGTCAAGTAGTAGACGGACTTGGCGGAGGAATTTGTCAAGTATCTTCTACATTATATAATGCGGTAGTAATGGCAGACTTAGAAGTGTTGGAAAGAAAAAATCATAGTTTATCAGTTTCATATGTAAAATTGGGTAGAGATGCGACTGTTGTTTATGGAAGTATAGACTTTAGATTCAAAAACAGTAGACAGTATCCTATAAAAATATCAAGTAAAATTTCTGGTGGAACATTAACAATAGAAATATATGGATATAATACAAATAAGACAAGATTAGTAGATATTGAAACGGAAGTGATAGAAGTATTACCGTTTAAGGAACAGGAAATACAAGATGCTACAATGTCTGTTGGAACAAGCCAAATTACTACGACAGGACATAAAGGATATAAGGTAAAATCATATAGAGTCACGACCGAAAATGGTGAGGTAGTAGAGAGAAAGTTTATATCTACTGATACATATTCACCGGTAGCACAAGTTAAAAGAGTTGGAATTGCTGAAAATTAAATTGTGGAAGTTTATTGGAGGGCTATATAAATGAAGAAAAGAGGAGTAATTGGTGGTGTTATTACTATTGTTATTTTATCTGCTGTTTTGAAGGTTTGGTGGATAAATAATATACCACTTACTCCTCTTTATGATTTTGAAACATTTTATAAAGTGGCGGTTAATTTATATAACGGAGAAGGGTTCACGCTAAATGGTTATCCTTGGGCTTTTCAGTCATATGGTTATCCTCTTATGCTAAGTATTTTCTTTAGAATAGTTGGAAGTTCGAGTATATTTACTGCAAAAGTTTTTAATGTTATATGTTCTACACTCACATTGCCATTTATTTTCTTAATCATGGATAAAGTGTTTAATAAAAAGAGTGTTGCATGGCTTTGCTTTATAGTATTTGCCTTTATGCCTAATAATCTTATATATAATAATGTACTGGGTAGTGAGATATTATCAGTGTTATTATTTTCAATAATTATATGTATGAATTTATATATGATTGAAAAATATAAGATATGGAATTTTATAATTCAAGGTTTTTTAATCGGAATATTAAGTTTAGTTAAACCGTTTTTTATGGCATATCCTATTGTTTTAATTTTTATATACTTTATTAAAAATAAAGAACTTAAAAACACAGCAATCATTGGTGTATCCTTAATTGTAGGATTTATGTGTGTAATGATTCCATCGACGATAAAGAATTATAAAGCTTTCGGAAAAGCATTTCCTATATCGTATAATGGTGGGTATACATTGTATATAAATAATAATAGTATGAATGTTAGAGGAACTTGGATGAATGCTTTTAAAGTTCCAGCAAGTGAGGAATTTAAGCAGAAATTACGTGATGTTGGGTTTGAATATGATGTTGACCATATAACTGAAAAGACTCAAAATTTAAGAAATGCATACTCAGGGGATATATTTAAGGAAGAAGCAATAAAATGGATAATACAACATCCGGCAGAATTCATTTCATTAGGATGCTTAAGAATAGTTAATGTTTTCTTTGATGGAGCATCTGATGTACAATTGTGGGGGTTTGAAAACTTAGGTCAAATGACAATTATGCAAAATAGGTTATTTAAGGTGTTTATGGGTGTTTCGAATTCGATAATATATGTTATAAGTACATCGTTTATATTTGTGTTATTGTTAAATATAAAAAGGATATTTACTAAAAAGGCAGAACTTAGTTTATTAATAGTAACTTGGAGTACGTTATTCTTTTATGCAGTATATTTTGTAATAGAAGGCCAAGCTAGATATAATTTCCCAACTTTATTTATGCTTTTAATATGTTTTGGTTGGTTATTTGAAAAGGCTGAATTCAAGGATACATCAATATAGTAGAGGTTTAGGGGGGCAAAATGTTAGAAGAATTATTAAGCAAAGAAATTAATGTAGTTAAAGAATTGGTGGATACACATAATTGTAGATTTATGGGTATTTTAAATACTTATGATATTACTATTAAGGATAAGGGAAATTTTAAGTATCCAAAAGCAATATTAAATAAAGAGTATGGAGGAGCTAGTGTACTTCCGATAGATAAAGAGGGCAATGTTTATTTAGAAATACAATATAGATTTCCGTTAAGAGAAACTATAATAGAGCTTCCGGCAGGAAGAAGTGAAACCGGAGAGACATTTTTTGACTGTGCAAAAAGGGAATTAAGAGAAGAAACAGGCTGTACAACTGATAAAATTATCGAACAACCGGCAATATATGCCCAACCGGAATTTACTAACGAGAGATTAGGTTCATTTGTGGCATTAGATTGTGAACAAACGGAAAAACAACACTTAGATGTAGACGAAACGGTTTGTGTTTTTAAGCTACCATATGAAGGTACAATAGAACTAGTAAAAAATAATGTGATTAAAGATGAAAGAACAATCATTGCACTCGGGATAAGCAGATGTATCCAGGGGTTGCGGTTTGGTGCATTTGGTGAAAACATAGAAGAATTTACGAAAAAAGTAATAAGTAGACTTAAAGATGAAGAATCAAATCTGGAAGAAAAGGAAGTGGGAATAGCTTACACCCTCCCATGTGAGTTTGGACTGATAAGAGATCATATAGTAGTTGTTCCGGGAAATAAAAATTCAAGGCGTGAATGTTTTTATTTAAAATCAGGCAGTATTGTGCTTCCAATTTCAAAAAATGGGAAATTAGGTTTTAGGGTTCGGTATATGCCGGCAGTAGATAAAAATCTTGTACATTTACCGGAAAAATTGGAATTTAAAGAAACTGATAATTTGTGTGAATTTGGGGAAATGATAACAGCAGTAGGTTATTCTAATGATAGACAAAATATGTTTTTGGCAAAGGATATGGAAGAAACAGAAGAGTTTGAGTGGCTTACAGTAAACGGGACTCTAGATTATATAAAAAGCGGGAAGATTGAGGACGGCAGAGTGCTAGCAATCGTACTGAAGTATTTAATGAGCATGTAGGAAAAAAGGAACTATATAGTTTTTTTAAATAAAATTAAATGTGGCATTCATTGAAAAACTAGAAGAAATCGAAGATAAATTATTTGATATAGAATCGTGGAATGAAGTGAAAAACATTCTGGAATAAAATGTAAAATTATAACTTCGCTTGACAAGTTATTCCTTATAATATATTATTAAATAAATGCGTTGACGAAGAGAGTAGGTATAATTTTATGTATAGAGAGCTGATGAAGATGGAAATTCGGCAGATAAATTATATTGAAGTTCGCTTCACGAGCAGCAAGGGTGATATGTAGTTCTTGCCGTATTCCTGCGTTACAAGGATTAAAAGTGAGTAAAGATATTTACTAAGTGGGATGGTACCGCGGAAGATATAGGCTTTCGTTCCTTTGTGGAACGAAAGCTTTTTTGTTTCACGCGAAACATATACGGAAAGTAAGGAGGATATAAAATGCTGAAAGACACATTATTACAAATGAAAAAGGAAGTAATAGAAAAAATTAATACTGCAAAAAGTGTTGATATTGTTGAACAATTAAGAGTTGAGTTTTTGGGGAAAAAGGGTAAAATAACGGATATCCTTAAGGGATTAAAAGATTTATCAGTTGAAGAAAAAAAAGAAATCGGAAAGCTTGCTAATGACGTAAAATCAGAGCTTGAGTCAAAAATTGAAAAGGCAGTTAAAATTATAAGTGAGAAAGAAATAGAAGAAAAACTGTCAAAAGAAAATTTTGATATAACTTTCCCTGGAAAAGAAATTGAAAAAGGAAGTTTGCATCCTATAACTATTGTTCAAAAAAGAGCAGAAGAAATATTTAAGGGAATGGGCTTTATGATTGCTGATGGACCCGAAATTGAAACTGATTATTTTAACTTTGAAGTTTTAAATATTCCTAAAGATCATCCGGCAAGAGACATGCAAGACACTTATTATTTAAACACAGGTAATGTTTTAAGAACACAAACATCTGCATGTCAAGGAAGGTTTATGCAAAAAGTAAAACCACCATTTAGAATGATCGCACCCGGGAGATGCTTTAGAAATGAAGCGATGGACGCAAGTCACGAAAACACATTCTTTCAATTAGAAGGAATGATGGTTGATAAAGATTTATCTATAGCCAACTTGGTATATATAATGAAAACTTTGCTTACCGAAATCTTAGAAAGAGATGTTGAGGTAAGATTAAGACCTGGCTTCTTCCCGTTTGTAGAACCAGGATTTGAACTAGATATAAACTGCCAAATTTGTGGTGGAAAAGGATGTCCAACTTGTAAACATGCAGGGTGGATAGAATTACTTCCTTGCGGAATGGTTCACCCAAATGTATTAAGAGCTGGTGGAATTGATCCGGAAGAATACAAAGGATTTGCTTTTGGTGTAGGATTAACAAGACTTGCTATGATGAAATATGGAATTAAAGATATAAGAGAATTAAACAGTGGCGATTTAAGATTTTTAAGAAAGTAGGGATATAGATGAAAATTTCAATGAATTGGATAAATGACTATGTAGATATTTCAGGATTGGATATGAATGAACTAGCACACAGTTTTACTATGTCAACGGCAGAAATAGAAGAAGTTGAATTTGTTGGAAGAGATATAGGAAATGTCGTTGCAGGTAAGATTTTAACTTGTGAATCAATTCCTGAATCTAAAAAACTTCATAAGCTTACTGTTGATATAGGTGATGGTGTGGTTCAATGTATGTGCGGAGCACCAAACGCAAAAGAAGGAATTATAGTTCCATTTGCAAAGATTGGCGGCAAGGTTAGTGGAATGGAAATAGGACAAGCAAAACTTGCAGGTTATGACAGCTTTGGAATGTGCTGTTCAGGAAAAGAATTAGGGATAAGTGATGACCATTCCGGTCTTATGGTTTTTGATGAAAATACAAAGGTAGGAACGGACATAAAAGAAATTCTTCCGATAGAAGATGTTATTTGGGAAGTAGATAATAAGTCTATTACAAATAGACCTGATTTATGGGGACATTATGGAATAGCAAGAGAAATTGCTGCTATTACAGGAAGAGAATTAAGAAAAATGCCGGTAGCAGATTTAAGTAAGTATAATGATTTACCTAAAATTCCTGTAGAAATACAAGATGATAGATGTACAAGATATGCTTGTATGGTGTTTGATAATGTAACGCGTCCTTGTTCAACATATGAAATGCAAGTTAGACTTTTCTATTGTGGAATGAGAGCAATAAGCTTTTTAGTAGACTTAACAAACTATATAATGCTTGATGTTGGACAACCTATGCATGCATTTGAAAGAGAAGGAATAGAAAAAATAGTAGTTCGTGCAAGTAGAGGCGAAAAGTTTACTACACTAGATGATGTTGAAAGAGAAGTTGGAAGTGAAACGTTATTCATATGTAATAACGACGAACCAATTGCATTAGCCGGAATTATGGGTGGAAGAGATTCAGAAGTAACAGAAAAAACAAAATCTATTATTTTGGAATCAGCAAACTTCGATGCCGGAACAATAAGAAGAAATGCTGCAAAACTTGGTATGAGAACAGAAACTAGTGCAAGATATGAAAAGACATTAGATAGTCAATATGTAATTGATGCATTAGAAAGATTTGTTTATTTACTTACAAGAGATGACAAAACTGCTTCTGTTACAGGCGGACTTACAGATACTATAAGAAAGCCTCAAAAAGAAGTAGAAATAAAAATAACAAAGAGTTATATTGACGGATATATCGGACAAGAATTGCCACTTGAAAAAATGGTAAGCATCCTAGAATCATTAAAGTTTGGAGTAAAAGTAGAAGGGGAGGAGCTAACAATAAAAGTTCCTACATTTAGAGCTTCAAAAGATATTAGTATAAAGGCTGATATTGTGGAAGAAGTGGCAAGAATTTATGGATTTGATAATATTATTCCTATGCCTACAAAAGTTCCACTTTCTGCATTAGTTGTAAATAAAGAAAGAGAAACAGAACATGAAATAAAGAAAATTTTAGCTTATTCATTTGGCTTGTCAGAAGTTCAAAGTTATTTATGGTACGATAATAAATTTAATGTTGAGGCTGGAATTGGTAATTTAGAGGGGATAAAGTTACTTAGTCCAAGTGCACCGGAACTTGCTGATATAAGACAAGAAATGGCACCTACACTACTAAAGTTTGCAAATGAAAACAGAAAGAATTTTAGTGAGTTCGGAATTTTCGATATTGGTAGTGTTGCACCAATAAAGAATGGCGAATTTAAAGAAAATAAGCAACTTGGAATTTTGATTGCAAGTAAAAAAGAGAGTGAAAATGATTTATTTTACAAAGCAAAGGGTATAGTAAATAATGTATTAAAGATAACAAAAAATGTTGAATTATCATATAAAGTTAGTGAAGAAAAGAAAAATTGGATGAATCCTGTAAAAACAGCAAAGATTATGTATGAGAATACAGACCTTGGCTATATAACAGTACTTCATCCAAAGATAAAGAACAACATAGATAAAAAGCTAAACATTGTTATTGTAGAAATTAATTTATTTAAATTATATGCAATTAATGAAGTTGAGCCAAAATATGAAGCAGTTTCAAAATATCCTGAAGTAAGTTTTGACTTGAGTTTACTCGTAGATAGCAATAAGGATTTTGAGAGTGTGGAAAAAGATTTAAATAATTTTGAAAGTCCTATTATAGTTAAAACAAAATTTGTCGATTTATATACTGGAGTGGGATTGCCAGAAAACAAGAAGAGTATGACGTTTACCTTCGTATGGTGTGCGCAAGACCACACGTTGACGGGTGAAGAAGTAGAAGCAGAAAAAGTAAAATTATTAGATTATTTAAGTAGCAAAGGATATACCAGTAGATATTAATCCACCTGATGAAGATGGGAGAGATTTAATATGGGAATATCTATCAATACGGAATATGTGGAGGATTTTATAAGCAAGATACAATTAGCATCATTAAAAAAGAAAGTAGAATCTTGTCATGAAATGCTTCATAATAAGACAGGTGAAGGAGCTGATTTTACAGGCTGGGTTGATTTGCCTGTAAATTACGATAAAGAAGAATTTGAGAGAATAAAAGTTGCGGCAGACAAGATAAGAAGGCAAGCGGATGTTCTTATAGTTATAGGAATTGGCGGTTCTTATTTAGGAGCAAAGTCTGTTATAGAAATGTTTAAAGATCCATTTAGAAGAACAACAAAAACAGAAGTTATTTTCTTGGGACAAAATATAAGTGCTGAGTATATGAGTTCTTTATTACATTATATAGTAGATAAAGATGTGGCAGTGAATGTTATATCAAAATCAGGCACAACCACTGAACCGGCAATTGCTTTTAGAATTATAAAAGATTTTATGGAACGTAAGTATGGAAAAGAATATGCGAAAACAAGAATATATGTGACAACGGATAAAGAAAAAGGTGCAATGAGATTACTTGCAAGTACGGAAGGATATGAGACTTTTGTAATTCCAGACGATATTGGTGGAAGATATTCAGTTTTAACACCTGTTGGATTACTTCCGATAGCAGTAGCAGAAATTGATATTGATGCCTTAATGGAAGGTGCAGCTCTAGCTCGTGAGAAGTATTCTGTAAAGGAAGATAATGATTGCTATAAATATGCTGTGTATAGAAATGCTTTATATAAAATAGGTAAGAAGATAGAAATTTTAGTTAACTATGAACCGTGTATGCACTATTTTACAGAATGGTGGAAACAATTATACGGTGAAAGTGAAGGAAAAGACAAAAAAGGAATATTCCCGGCAGGCGTGGATTTTACAACCGATTTACACTCAATGGGTCAATATATTCAAGATGGACGTAGAGATTTATTTGAGACAGTAATAAAAATTAACAAACAAAGAAGCGATATTGTAGTAAAAGAAGACCCCATGGATTTGGACGGCCTAAACTATCTTGCCGGAAAAAGTATGAATGAAATTAATGAAAAAGCATTGATTGGAACTGTTATCGCACATTATGACGGAAATGCGCCTAGTATTATCTTAGAAATAGATGAAATAAACGAAAGAAATATAGGAGAATTAATATACTTTTTTGAAAAAGCATGTGGAATAAGTGGATATCTTTTAGGAGTTAATCCATTTAATCAGCCGGGAGTAGAGGAATATAAGAAAAACATGTTTGCTTTGCTTGGAAAACCTGGGTATGAGGAGAAACAAAAAGAAATAATGTCAAAAATGTAAATAATGCAAAAAACTGTAATTACAAAATTTGACAGAAATATAGAATGCATTTGTCGAATATTGGCGAAATATAGATATAAAGAGTATAAAAATGCGTAAAGTTAGTCCATTATTCTGTTGAAAACTATAATGTATGATAATATAATTAACTCTGCTAGCACCAAAATGATACACCAAATTTACAAAAGCTTATTTTAATAAACAAACGAAAAGGAGGAAATGGAATGAGAGTATTGATTTGTGATGATAATGTGAGCTTTACCAATTTAGTTAAGGACTTTATGTTATCACAATCAGATTTTGAAGAGGTTGAGTGTGCATATAGCGGAAAAGAAGCGGTGGATAAGATTTTTAGTTGGAAACCCGATATGGTGTTATTGGATTTAATAATGCCTGAATTAGACGGGTTAGGCGTACTTGAGAAAGTGATAGCAAGCGGAATGGATAAAATGCCAATTGTTATTTTGCAATCAGCCATATCTCAAGAAATTGTCGTAAAGGAAGCTTTAGAACTTGGTGCGTATTGTTTTATTTTAAAGCCATACGACTTGAATTTCTTAATAGATCGAATGAGAAATGCTTATGCAGATGAAAATGGGATAGTATCTGCATCATCATATACTGTAAAAGAAATACCATATATAAATGCTCCTAAAACGAATACTAGGTTGGATGCAGAAATTGAAGTTACAAATTTAATGCATAAAGTAGGTATACCGGCTAATATAAGTGGGCATCAGTATTTAAGAGAAGCCATTTTAATGGTTATTGAAGATAGAGGATTAATAACAGGAATAACGAAAGAACTGTATCCGGATGTGGCAAAGAAGTACAACACAACATCAGTCAAAGTTGAAAGAGCAATACGCCATGCGATCGAAGTGTCTTGGGGAAGAGGTAGACTAGATTTACTGGAAAAGACTTTTGGATATACAATAAATCCTGAGCGCGGGAAGCCAACAAATAGTGAATTTATAGCGATGGTAGCCGATAAAATCAGGATGGAATTAAGAATACCTACTAATGTGAAATAATACTATACATATATTTTTACTATTTCACTGTCAATAATTTTTGAAAATGTCCTAAAAAAATTCAAACATTAACGGGAAAATT
>CAVHFU010000037.1:0-12828 GCA_963635575.1 bacterium
AAAAATGATTGACATAGTTTACAAAGAAATTATTGAAATTTATAGCTATTTCCCTAGTGAATTATATAATGCTTCTAAATCTAAATTTTGCATTAATGTCATTACTTGAGCTAAATATGCACAATAGATAAAGAACATAACAATAGAAAGTGTAATTAAAGCCTTCCCAAATCCCTTTCTATCAGTGTCCTCATAGGTTACAAAATATACACCTAAAAATGAGCCAAGTAACTGACCTATTAACGGAAAAGTACACAATGCAGAAATAAACACCTTAAACCAATTTGACATTGGTTCTACATATTCTATACTATGTCGAACCTCTGCTTTATATACATAGTCTTTTGGCTCTCCATTACCCACAACAAAATTAACATTTTCTTTAATCTCATTGTCACTCTTTTTAAACTCATTAATTGCATCTTGAATGTTATTTTCCTTAACTTCATTTTCCCTGGTTTCATCCACTTTATTCTCATCAACCGCATTATTTATCTCCGGTTCATCTTCTCTAATTATTTCTTCCGGTGCAGGATTTTCCTCTACTACTTCATTACAAAACGGACATTTTTTGCTCCTTATATGTATCTGTTCTCCGCAATGCTCACATTTTTTAAATTCCATTCTAAATCTCCTCTAATTCTATTTATATTCCCATTATATGATAACCATTATCTACATAAAGGTTTGTACCTGTAATTCCTCTTGACAATTCACTTAGTAAAAATACCGTTGAGTCTCCTATTTCTGCAGGCGTAACAGACTTCTTAAGCGGTGATTTCTTTTCAACAATTTCAAGCATATTATTAAAATCATTTATCTCTCTAGATGATATAGTCTTAATTGGACCTGAAGATATAGAGTTAACTCTTATTCCGATAGGTCCTATCTCGTTCGCTAAATATCTTACATTAGCTTCTAGTGCAGCTTTAGCAGCACCCATCAGATTATACCCCGGCATAACCTTACTAGCTCCATAGTAGCTTATTGTTACAATACTTCCGCCATTTGGCATTAAATTCTTAGCATGTTTTGCAACTAAAATTAATGAATAAGATGTAACATCTAATGCATGAGAATAGCCTTCTTTTGAAGTTTCTAGGAAATCCTTTTTTAAGTCCTCCTTTTGAGCATGAGCAATACAATGAACTATTCCATCCAATGATTTATACTCTTTTTTAAGTTTATCAAATAGCTCATCAACCTCGTTTTCATTTTCAACGTTACAAGCATAAGCACGGCATCCGGGAAACTCTTTTAATAACTCTTCAACAGACTCCCTTTCTCTTTCGCCTCGATATGTAAAAATAAGCTTCGCGCCTTGAGCATCACAACTTTTTGCAATTCCCCATGCAATACTCCACTTATTTCTGATTCCCATAATTAAAATATTCTTTCCTTCAAGTAACCCCATAAATAAGCCTCCCTTTATTCTAATTTATCTTTTATATAAATATTGTTAAAGTACTTTATTTCAGTCAAAACACTTTCGCTTACTTCAAAAGAAAATAACTTTTTTAAATCACTTTGAATAATGTATCTTATAGCTGTTACTGCCCCTTCGCTTAAACTTATAACTCCTTTATCTAAGCATGAACATCCTTTGCATATCAAGCCACCCTTTTTAATGCTAAATCCGGTCACATTTCTTTCACCACATTCAACACAGCCATTAAAGTTAGGCTTAAATCCAAACAAGCACGCCGCTTTTAACTCAAATACGCTTTGTATAAGTTCTGTATTTTTTTCACTCACAGATAACAAATAAATCGTATTAAGCAGTAACTTCAGCACATAAACAGACATTTGGTTTTCCTGCACATAGCGCCTTATGAATTTTACACAGTTCATAGCACATTCTAGTCTCTCGTAATCGGTTCTTATAGAGTAAAACGGTTCTATAAGCTCTGCCGAATTAATATAGTAATTCTCTCCTCTACCTCTGTATAAAACCATTTCGCTAAATGCAAACATCTGGGACGCAGCAAGTAATGTACTTTGCATCTTTCTTGCGCCTTTGGCTACACAACTTATTTTGCCTAAATCAGGCGTTAAGACAGTAAGCATTTTATCCGATTCGGAAAAGTTAACCTCAGAAAGTACTATTCCCTTGGTTTTTACTAATCTTCTTGTTTCCACTTTTCCTCCAAAACAACATTAATTTTTATATTTTTTAACATCTAATACTCTTGATAAATCTTTTGACGTCTCTAATTTATACTTTTCCATCGTCTTATAAAGTAAATATGTTTCGACCGAACCGGTATTTTTAAAATATTGCCATAATTCTTCCTTTAACATACTCATTCCTCCATCAGAAGTTAAACTTCTTTATTTTCCTTTGTTCCTTTTTACTACCTTTTACATTTTGTAACTAATTAATACCTTGATAATTATTCCATAAAGTGTAGATTTCTAAGTTCAGCTTCGCTATCTCGCCAGTCTTCTCTTACTTTCACCCAAACTTCAAGGAATACTTTTGTTTCCAAAAATCTTTCTATATCTACTCTTGCACGACTTCCGATTTCTCTTAACATTTTACCGCCACGTCCTATTATTATAGGCTTATGTGACTCTTTTTCACAATATATTGTAACATTTATATCTACAATTTCTTGATTAAGTCTTTTTTTCATCTTTTCTACTTCAACAGCTATGCCGTGAGGTATTTCATCTGACAATAAATCTAGTGCCTTCTCTCTTACAATTTCAGCAACCATTACCCTCTCCGGACTATCTGTAATCATATCCTCCGGATAATACTGAGGTCCGTATGGGAGACGTTTTATAACCGCATCTAAAACCTTCTTAACATCTTCCTTTTTAGTAGCTGAAACAGGTATAATTTCATCAAATTTATATAAAGCATTATACTCACTTATAACATTAAGAATTTCTTGCTTATCTTTAATTTTATCTATTTTATTTAACACAAGTATAACAGGACATTTTACCTTGTTTAGTTTCCCCAAAAATAGGTCTGTATTAATACGTCTCGTTAAATCCACCATTGCTATAACCACGTCTGTTCCGGCAATAGAATCATTAATACTCTTATCCATTAACTTTCCTAGTCTTGTTCTAGTTTTATTTACCCCGGGAGTATCTAAAAATACTATTTGGTAGTCCTCACCCGTAAGTATACCCTTTATAGCATTACGCGTAGTTTGAGGCTTATTAGACGTAATCGCAATTTTTTCTCCTATTATAGAATTTATCAAAGTTGACTTACCAACACTCGGATTGCCTATAATCGCAACAAATCCGGATTTAAAGTTTTTATTCATAATATCCTCCGTATCAATTTCATCTTCCATCTATAAGTTATCACTTTTTTAATGTAAATTTCAAGTACTTTGTAAAAAAAGGGGCTGTAAAAAAACTCATTATTCGTTATTATAAAACAGTGTACTATACTGAATAAAACAAAAATTGCTTTTTTGTCCATCTATGTAAAGCAAATTTTAAAGTTGCCCAGGTCGTGAGCGTAAGCTCCGTTCCGGCCTTTAGCTTTATTCTACACTTGCCACAAAAAATATTTTTGTTGAGTGAAGTATAGTACACTAGTTTTATTGATTTTTGAGTTTTTTTACAGCCCCTTTTCTTCTACAAAATCTTTTTCAACTCTATAAGTAATAATTCACGAACTTCCTCGGCAGTTTTTCCTTCAAATCTGCAACCAGCAGCAAACTTATGACCACCACCGTTAAATTTCCTGGCCACTCCGGAAATATCCACATTTCCATTAGAACGTAAACTTACTTTATACATTTCATTGTGTGGCTTTATAAAAATTCCTACCTCTGTTCCCTTTATATCTCTAGCGAAATCAACCATTCCTTCAAGTTCACTATCATTAACATTAAATCTCTCAATGTCTTCTTTTTTAGCTATTAATATTCCAACTTTTCCATCTAACTCAACTTCAACATTTTGAAGTAAGTTCCCCATAAATCTCATTCTATTTAATGATGTCTCAGAAAATAAATGATATGAAATCTTTGAAACGTCTATTCCGTATTCTACAAGGCTTCCGGCAATATCGAAAGTGTGCTTTTGGGTATTATTGTGCCTAAAGTTTCCTGTATCTGACGAAACAGCAGCATACAGTGCCATTGCAATCTCTTTGTCTATAATATCCATTTTACTTAGCATATCATAAAGTATCTCTCCGGTAGCAGCCGCCTCCCCATCAATATAATTTAAATTAGCATACCCTACGTTTGTATAGTGGTGATCTATACAAATAGTATTGTTAGCATTTTCAAAAAGGACTTTAGCCTTACCCATTCTATCCGCGTCACCACAATCTAGTGCTATGCATAAATCATATTTTCTATTTTCGTCCATATCCTCAAACACTTTAATTTCTTCCCCTATTGAACCAATTAAAAATTCACAGTTTGAAGGTATTTTTTCAATAAAAGCCTCTACATTTTTTCCCATTTTTTTAAGTACTCTATATAATGCAATTATGCTACCAATAGCATCTCCGTCCGGGCTCTCATGTACAAGCAAAACTATATCATTTGATAATCTTAATTTTTCTATAATTTTATCCATTAACTTTCCCACCTTCTAATATGTTAATTCAACCAAAATAACACCGTATATGTAAATGAAGCGACTTTACGAAGTTTTTAGTCGGTTCTCCAAATTTGCCGAAGGCAAAACCGTCAAAATTTCGTGGATGAAATTTTGAGCGAAAGTCGACAAGGATGTCGACTTTGAGCGACGGTTGGTAATTTGGTTAGAACCTTTAAAAACGTAGTTCAGTGGAGCGTAATTTACATATGCGGTGTTATTTTGGTTGCTAAAACTATTCTTACATAATGTCTCTAATTACTTTGTCAATATGAGCACCATATTCAATAGAATCATCAATTACAAATTGAAGTTCTGGCAATATTCTTATTTGAACTCTGTTTCCAAGTTCCTTTCTCATATAACCTGCCCCACTCTTTATGCCTTGAAGTACTTCTTCTTTATCTGCTCCCATTACGCTAACATAAATCTTACAAAACTTTAAATCCTTCGTAAGCATAACCTTTGTTATACTTATAAGCCCTTTTACTCTAGGGTCTTTTAGCTCGTTTTGTATCATTTCGCTTATAACTTTTTTTATCTCTTCAGCAATTCTGTCTGTTCTCTCCATAGTAACATTCCTCCCTAAGTTGCTAAAAGCGTGATTACTGCTTTATTTCTTCTTGAGAATATGCTTCAATCACATCTCCCAATTTTATATCATTATATTTTTCTAAGCCGATACCACATTCGTATCCTTCATTAACTTCCTTAGCGTCATCTTTTTCTCTCTTTAATGAAGATATCTTTCCTTCAAATACTACAATACCGTCTCTTATTAATCTTATATCTGAATTTCTAGAAATCTTACCATCTGTTACATAGCTTCCGGCAATACTTCCGACACTAGGTATCTTAAAGATTTGCCTGATTTCTGCATGGCCATCAATAACTTCCTTAAACTTAGGAGCAAGCATACCCTTCATAGCAGCAGATATATCTTCAATAGCATTATAAATTATGCTGTATAATCTTATATCTACGCCTTCACGCTCTGCTGTTGCTTTTGCAGTAGCTTCCGGTCTAACGTTAAATCCGATAATAATAGCATTTGAAACTTGAGATAACATTACATCAGATTCAGTAATAGCACCAACTGCACCATGGATAACTTTTACTCTTACTTCATCATTAGATAATTTCTCTAAGCTTTGCTTTACAGCCTCAACAGAACCTTGAACATCAGCTTTTACGATTATATTTAAGTCCTTAACTTCTCCGGCTGAAATCTTATCGAATAAGTCATCTAAAGTAACCCTTGAAGTAGCTCTTAATGTATCTTCTCTTCTCTTTAACTTTCTCTTTTCTACTAATTGTTTAGCAAGTTTTTCATCTTGAACGACATAGAAAATATCTCCGGATTCAGGTACTTCAGGAAGACCTGTGATTTCTACTGGAACTGAAGGTCCTGCTTTTTTAATTCTTCTTCCTCTGGAATCTGTCATAGCACGAATATGTCCTACAACATTTCCAGCAACAACTGTATCTCCAACATTTACTGTACCACGTTGAACAAGTAATGTTGCGATAGGTCCTTTACCTTTATCTAGTTTTGCTTCAATAATTGTACCCTTAGCTTGGCGATTTGGATCAGCCTTTAATTCAAGTACATCAGCGACTAAAGTAACTGTTTCAAGAAGCCCATCAATATTAATTCTCTTCTTAGCTGATACAGGTACGCAAATTGCATCTCCACCCCATTCTTCAGGCACAACACCATAATTCATAAGGTCTTGTTTTATCTTATCAGGGTTTGCACCTTCTTTATCTATCTTGTTTATTGCAACTATAATAGAAACTCCGGCTGCTTTTGCATGGTTAATAGCTTCAATAGTTTGAGGCATAATTCCATCATCAGCGGCAACAACTAGAATAGCTATATCTGTAACTTGTGCACCTCTAGCACGCATCGATGTAAATGCTTCGTGTCCAGGAGTATCTAGGAAAGTAATATCTTTTCCGTTTATATTAACAGTAGATGCACCAATGTGTTGTGTAATTCCACCGGCTTCTGTATCTATTACGTGGCTTTCACGAATAGCATCTAACAACGATGTTTTACCATGGTCAACGTGACCCATAACTACAACTATCGGTGGTCTTGGTTTTAAGTTTGCTTCTATGTCTGGTGAATCATCAAATAATATATCTTCAGCCTTAACAACAACTTCTTTTTCTATCTTTATTTCATATTCTTCAGCAATTGTAGCAGCTGTGTCATAATCTATTTCATGGTTAACTGTTGCCATTACTCCATAAGAAAGTAATTTCTTTATAACATCAGCAGAAGTTTTCTTTAATTTTTCGGCAAGTTCTTTTACTGTAATGCTATCTCCAACAGTAATGCTAAATGGTAATTGCTTTGGTTGTTCAAACACTCTTTGTTCTTCCTTCTTTTTCTTATTTCCCGATTTACCTCTTCTATCTAAGTCGTAGTAATTAAGTAGAAGTGAATCATCATCATCAAGTAAATCTGAAACCTTATGTCCTGCTCTAAGTTCTTTTAAGTGTTCTCTACTAAAATTACCAATGTGGTCGTTGCTCTTAGGATTTCTTGTAGGTCTTCTATCTTGATTATCATTATTATTTTGCTGTTGCCTTGGTTTATATTGTCTTACTTCTTTTGTTACCTGTTCAACAGGAGTATCTTTTAATGCTTGTTTTAATTGGTTTTCGACTCCGTTTTGTTTCACACCGCCATTTTGATTTCTATTAAATTGAGGACGTTTATTATCGCCTTGTTTATTAAATGGAGGTCGATTCCCTTGTGGCCGATTTTGGCCATTATTTTGGTTATTACGATTTTGCCAATTACCTTGTGGTCTTTGACCTTGTTGATAATTATTATTTTGAGGTCTGTTGTTATTTTGTGGCCTGTTATTTGCCATTTGAGGCTTGTTACTTGCTTGATTATTATTTACAGGTGCTTTTTCAGAAACTGCTTCCTTAGGCTTTACTTCTTCGGCTTTAGTTTCTTTTACTTCTACCGTTAAAGTTTCCTTTTCTTCCTTTACAGGTTCAGTAACAGGAGTAGGGGCATCAGCCTTCTTGGGTTCAACCTTTGCTTCTTCCTTTTTAGGTTCTGTCTTAGGCTTAAATAAATCCATAATGCTTGGAATAGGTGCATTTTTCTTCTCTATTTGGGCATCACTTCTTCTAAATTGTTCAGGATTAGCAACCTTTTTAGGTTTTAAATCATAATCAAAATCAGAGTTAGGTTTTTTATTCTCCTCAACATTTTCTTCATCTCTAACTTGAACAATTTCTCTACGAATTATTCTTGGTTCATCTTTTTTCTTTTCAATTTTTTTAGCATCTTTATTAGTATTCAAAGTCTTCATTTCTCCCTTTTTATCTCCAATTTGTTTTAGCTTTCCTTCAATGATTTTCATATCAGAATCTTCAATCACGTTTAGATGGCTCTTTAGCTCAATTCCCCATTCCTGAAGTTTTATAAGAAAATCTTTGTTGCTCATTCCAACTTTTCTAGCCATTTCATAAACCTTAATTTTACTCAATTACTGCACCTCCATTAAATTCCTTTAGCCTCTTTACACAGTTGCTTTAATTTATTCGCAAATCCCACATCTATAACAGAATAAATTACCTTATTTTTTTCACCGGTAGCTCTTTCAAACTCCTCTTGTTTCCCTATGCAAAAAAATGCCACATCATTTTCCTCACAAAGTCGGCAAAATTTATCATGCACACTGCCTCCCGCATCCTTAGTCACAATAACCAATTCACTTTCTCCATACAATATGCTTCTTAAAACTGCATTTGAACCTGTAACTAATTTACCTGCCTTTTTCGCGAAACCAAGTAATGACAATATTTTATCCATATTTTTACCTCTTAATTATCACTTTCAGATTCTATTTCAACTTTTAATTTCTCATATACCTCATTCTCTATCGGCATTTCAAAGACTCTTAATAACCGTTTTGTTTTTATAGCCATCTCCAAGCAAGAAATATCACGACAAACATATGCACCTCTACCATTTTTCTTACCGGTAAAGTCAATTGAAACCTCTCCATCTGATGATTTTACTATTCTTATTAATTCCTTTTTGGGTTTTGCATTGTTGCACCCAATACAGGTTCTCATAGGAATTTTTTTCATATTTCCCTCCAAAATTATATCTCCAAAATCTCATTTTTAATTTGAGTTTCACTCTTAATATCAATCTTAAATCCTGTAAGTCTTGCAGCAAGTCTCGCATTTTGACCTTCTTTACCAATTGCAAGGGATAATTGATTATCAGGAACAACAACCTTAGCAGTCTTTTCATCTTCCTTAACATCAACCGCTAAAACTTCAGCCGGGTTTAATGCACTTGCGATGTATTGTGCATAATTAGGGCTCCACTCTATTATATCGATTTTTTCTCCACGAAGTTCATTTATAATATTTTGAACACGAGTTCCCTTTTGTCCTACACAAGAACCAACTGGGTCTATATTTTCCATCTTAGTCATAACAGCCATTTTTGTTCTTGAACCAGCCTCACGAGCAACAGATACAATTTCAATAATTCCCTCATAAATTTCAGGAACTTCTAATTCGAATAATCTCTTAACTAAGCCAGGATGAGTCCTTGAAATAAATACTTGTGGACCTTTTAAGCTCTTTTCAACCTTCGTAATGTATGCTTTAATTCTTTCACCAATTTTAAATGTTTCGCCAGGTATTAATTCTTGTGTTGGAAGTAGAGCCTCTGTTCTTCCGATATTTACAACTAAACCTCTTTTATCTAAAGTTGTAATTATTCCGTTTACTATGTCTCCATTCTTATCTGAATATTGTGTAAAAGTTGCCTCTCTTTCAGCTTCTCTAATTCTTTGAATTACTACTTGTTTAGCAGTTTGAGCAGCAATTCTTCCGAAATTTCTAGGTGTAACCTCATTTTCAACAATATCATCTAATTCATACTTTTTAGAAATCTCTTTCGCATCAGCTAAAGAAATTTCTGTATCAGGGTCATAAACATCGTCTACTACTTTTCTTTGAGCATAAACATGGATTTCTCCTGTTTTACGATCCATAGAAACTCTTACGTTTTCGTTAGAATAAAAATTTTTCTTAAATGCAGTAATAAGTGCCACTTCAATAGCATCAAACAAAATGTCTGCATTTATACCTCTTTCCTTTTCCAAATCTGCAATTGCACTAATAACCTCTGAATTCATTTTTTCGTTTCCTCCTCTAAATTTTAAAACTCATAAATTGTTTTTACTAAAGAAATATTCTTTCTATCTATTTTAATATCGTTATCTTCATAGTTAACTGTGATTTCATCATCACTTATATCTTTTAATATACATTCAATTTTTTTAACATTATTTATCGGCTTAAATAATGAAACTTCAACTTTTGAACCAATATATTTCTTAAAATGTTCATCACGTCTTAATACTCTCTCAATTCCAGGTGACGATACTTCTAGCGAATAAGCAGTTTTTATAGGATTTAACTCATCTAGTAATGGGTCTATCGCTCTACTTACATTTTCACAATCTTCAATCGATACACCATCATCTTTATCAATAAAAACTCTTAAGTACCAATTCATACCTTCCTTAACATACTCTACATCATATATTCTAAGTTCCAATTCTTCAACTTTAGGTTGTATGCATAACCATACAGATTCTTCAATCTTTGACATATTTACCCCCCTACTACAAACGAAAGAGTGGGAAAACCCACTCTTTCAGCAATATTTATTCAAGCGTATTCATACTATCACACATTGCAAAAAAAATCAAGTGCTTTTTTACTTTTTCAATCTTTTTTTGCCCAAAAGGGACGGGGTTGTACTTGTCAAGTCGTATGAGGCACTTTATGATTGCATTGTGCGTCTTTTAAAACTTGACCAAAAAGACCCGTCCCTTTTGGGCATGCTCGTCTTAAGTGACATGCATAAAAAATGGCTACAGCCCACTTAAGGCTGTAGCCATTTTTTATCTCTTATTAATACATTCCCATTCCTGCACCCATTCCGGCTCCGTTGTCTCCACAATGGCAACCGTCTTTTTCAGGTTTATCTGCTACTGCTGCTTCTGTTGTAAGAACCATTGTAGCAACTGATGCAGCATTTTGAAGTGCTGACCTTGTAACCTTAGTTGGGTCTACAATTCCGTTTTTCTTCATATCTACATATTCTTCTTTTAATGCATCAAACCCAACACCGGCTGGACTAGCTTTTACTTTATTCAAAATTACAGAACCTTCTAATCCGGCATTTTCTGCGATTTGTCTTACCGGTTCTTCAAGAGCCTTTAATACAATCGCAACACCTGTCTTTTCATCACCTGTTGTCTCGGCAAGTAACTTTTCTACGCTTGGAATAACATTTACATATGCTGTTCCACCACCGGCAACAACACCTTCTTCTACAGCTGCTTTTGTAGCAGATAATGCGTCTTCAATTCTAAGTTTCTTTTCTTTCATTTCAACTTCTGTAGCAGCACCAACTTCAATTACTGCAACACCTCCTGAAAGTTTTGCAAGTCTTTCTTGAAGTTTTTCTTTATCAAATTCAGATGTTGTTTCTTCAAGTTGGGCTCTGATTTGTGCAACTCTGCTCTTAATTTTAGCTGCATCGCCCATTCCGTCAATAATAATTGTGTTATCCTTTTGAACCTTTACTTGACGTGCATGACCTAATTGACCTAAAGTTGTTTCCTTAATGTCAAATCCAAGTTCTTCACTTATTAATTGACCGCCTGTTAAAATTGCAATATCTTCTAGCATTGCTTTTCTTCTATCACCAAATCCAGGAGCTTTAACAGCAACACATTGGAATGTTCCACGAAGTTTATTTACAACTAATGTAGATAATGCTTCTCCTTCTACATCTTCTGCAATTATAACAAGTTTCTTACCTTGTTGAACTATTTGTTCAAGTAAAGGTAAAACATCTTGAATATTGCTAATCTTTCTATCTGTAATTAAGATATATGGGTCTTCCATAACAGCTTCCATCTTTTCTGTATCTGTTACCATATATGCTGAAATGTATCCCCTATCAAATTGCATACCTTCAACAACATTTAAGTTTGTTCCCATTGTCTTAGATTCTTCAATTGTTATTACACCGTCATTAGATACCTTTTCCATTGCATCAGCGATAAGTTCGCCAACATTTTCATCATTTGCAGAAATAGCGGCTACTCTAGCGATATCTTCTTTTCCTGTAATGTTTGTGCTTATTTCCTTAATTCCCTCAACAGCAACGTCGATAGCTTTTTGAACACCACGACGTAAAATCATAGGGTTAGCTCCTGCAGTAACGTTCTTTAATCCTTCACGAACTAAAGCTTGTGCAAGTAATGTGGCTGTTGTTGTTCCGTCTCCGGCAACATCATTTGTCTTTGTTGCAACTTCTTTTACAAGTTGTGCCCCCATGTTTTCAAATGGGTCTTCTAACTCAATTTCTTTTGCAATTGTAACACCATCGTTTGTAATTAGAGGTGCTCCGAATTTTTTATCTAAAACAACATTTCTTCCCTTAGGTCCTAATGTTACTTTTACTGTATTTGCAAGCTTGTTAATACCAGCTTCCATTCCTTTTCTTGCATCTATTCCATAATTAATTTCTTTTGCCATAATAAATTTCCTCCTTACATTTTATAAAACGTCTTTTAATTACTCAACTATACCAAGAACATCAGATTGTCTTAATACTATGTATTCTTCACCATCTAATTTTATTTCAGTTCCTGCATATTTTCTAGCAATAACTTTCTCACCGACTTTTAATTCCATCTTTACTTCCTTGCCATCAACCATTCCACCAGGTCCAACAGCAATAACTTCAGCCATTTGTGGCTTTTCCTTAGCAGTTCCGGCTAAAATGATTCCGCTTTTTGTAGTTTCTTCAGCCTCAGCCATTTTTAAAACCACCATTTCTCCTAAAGGTCTTATTTTCATATATATCTATCCCCTTTCAAAATATTTTCTATTCATTAGCACTCTATTATCTCGATTGCTAATTGTTATTTAATCACTAAACAAACTATTCTTCAATTGCACAAATTATTCAAAAATACGATTTACATTAATTTTGGTTATTTTTTCTCTTATATTCTTTGAAATACTAGAAATTACAATATTTTTCTAGCATTTAAATTGTTATTTACTTTTTGTTCTATAAAATTCCTTTTTGCATATATTTATTATACAGAAAGACAGTAGGTAATATGTCAATAGGAAAAAAATAAAAATTTTAATGAAATT
>CAVHFU010000038.1:0-11356 GCA_963635575.1 bacterium
TACTGCCGAGTGCAAATAAGCATTCGGCTTTTTTCATGCTTAAAACACTTGACTATAAATATACCTATCCGTTTTTTTGCCTTTCGTCTCCACGTTGTAGCACAGTTAAAAGCGGAAGTAAACGGGAAAAATTGTCACTGAAAACTTCAAAAACACAAAGAGTTAAATCTAATTTACTACACTTGCAACAACTAGAAAGATTAAAGGGAGTTCCACGAAGGGACTCCCTTTTTTGCTGTTATAATTCAACTTTTGCTACTCCCACATTAAAGTTAAATGGCGTCGCCGTTGATGACAATTTTGTTAGCAATACAAACTTCTATAGTTTTTGACTTAAAATTAGTAAACCAATCTTCAATACAACCAGCATATCTTTCTGTTAAACAAATTATCCTCTGATTTTTTGAGCCGAGCAATCTTCTTTGTTTTTCTTTTTCTTCTTTTTTATATGAACCATCCAACACGACATCACAACCTATAAAGCAATCTTTTATCTGTTCATATAGATGCCCCGTAAAAGAAATTACTCCCAAACCAAGCTCTTTTATTTTACTTGTTAAAATAGGTAGATTTTGTTGCAATGAAGGTTCTCCTCCTGAAAAAGTTACACCCTCTATTCCAAATTCATCTTGTGCCTCTTTAATTATTGATATAATCTCATCAAGAGACATAATATTCCTTGGAACAAATTCTTGGTAATCGGGATTGCAACATCCATCACAATGAATGTCGCACCCCTGAAACCAAATGCAGAGTCTTTTGAAAGGTCCTTCAACTTCAGTACATTTATTGATACTTGCTACGTTGAATTTAATCATTTTCAAAACTAAAATCGAGCCCGTCTTTTGTCGTTTTTACAAGAATTTTTGCACCCTTAAACGACGACAAGTCTTGTTTGTTTTCAAACATAAACATTGCAAGTTCATCTAATAGTTTATCATTTATTGCATTCAAAATATCTCGTCCACCTTTACTACTATCAGCACCGCCTAAGATATAGTTGATAAATTTTAGTTCATCTTCAAATTCAAGGTCAATTCTATACTTCTCAGCAATTGCTCTTTGAACAGGACGAAGCTTAGATTTTGCTATTTTAACACTAAATTCCTTATCTTTAATGAAATTAAATGGCACAATATTACTATATCCAATACGTCCTAGTATTTCAGGACGCTTAATTTCATTATCAAAATAGTTTTTGACAATTTTTATGAATTCTGATGCAATATCTTCATTCGTTCCACTTGAAGAAACCTCTGATGCTCCAAGGTTAGATGTAAAGATAATAATGCTCTCACTAAAATAAACAGTTTCACCTTTACTATCTGTAAGTCTGCCATCTTCAAGAATTTGTAGGAATATATCCAATATACGAGGATTAGGCTTTGCTGCTTTTTCAATTTCATCAAAGAGTATAATACTAAATGGTTTTTCTCTTACTGCATTAGTGAGCTGACCTCCCTCTTCATAACCAACATATCCCGGAGGAGCACCTATAAGTTTTTGATCACTATTTTCTTGTGCATATTCGGACATATCAAAACGAATACATGCTTGCTCGTCTCCAAACAGGAATTTTGCAAGTGCTTTGGAAAGTTCCGTCTTTCCTACGCCGGTAGGTCCCACAAAGAACAAAACCCCTTTGGGAGCAGAACGAGATGAAGACTTATGTATTCCGGTAAGTCCCATATAAGCCTTTACAACGACCTTTTCAATTTTTTCAATCGCTTCATCTTGTCCAACTACACGCTCAGACAAAATCTTTTTAATATCCTTAACAGCTTTGTAGTCAAGTTTTTCCCAAGGATTATCTTTTTCGCCATACTTAAAGAGCAGATAAAGCTGTTCAAAAGGCATTTTCCCCTCTTTGCGAGAAAGCCTTGCCATCTGAACAATTTCACGATTTGTAAAATCATCAAGCATGTCGATGTATTCATTTTTCTTATCACATGTTAAAAGGGTTTCACCCGGTTTCAATTTTATATCAAAACCGCTCTCGATTTTTTCGAGCATTTTTTCTCTTTCCTCACGATCTGGCTTTGAAAGAGTTAAACAAGACACCTCAGGGTTAGCTTGATAGAAAGATATAGGGAACATTGCAAGTTTACTTGTAATTAAAATAATCGTGCTTTCATTAACTTCTGTGTTGAGATATTCCACTTTTTTATCTTTAATAGCCTTGCCGAGAAGAGTAAGAAGCTCTCTTTCATCAGGGGGAAGTTGACCACCGGAAGAGAAAAGATAATCCGCCCAATTTAACACAAATGCTATTTTTCTGTTAGGCTTTTTAAGATTTTTAAAGATGATGTTGAAAATTTCAGATGGCTCTTTGAAAAGTCCACTACCAGTTTTATCTTCTGGAGTCGTTTTTTCTTCATCGTCGTCAAAAGAATAGGCGTCTCCATCTACTTCAACTTCGTCTATGACTGAAAGACGCGAAACATCTCCGTCAACACCATCGATTCTATCCCAGTATAAAACATCGTCGTATTCCATGCTTTTAAGCATATCCATAAGATATTGCTTCAAATCTACGATTTGTTTTTTGCCATTTAGGTATACATCTCCAACGTTACCATCTAAAATAATGCATTTTTTAATGCCTATTTCCCTTTTCAATCTATTAAAAGTCGTACCTAAAGCCATAATTTACCTCCGATTTTTATTTGTATTAAACGTTTGATATTTCATTGTTGAAATTTTATCAGGATTGCTCCAAATTTCTTGTGATTTAGTTACATGAATTCCATAAATCTCTTCCAAGTCTTTCATAAAAGGCTCAATATCTTTTTGACAAGCTTGTCCTTCGTATCCTCTAAAATCGTAAATAAATTTACCATCAAGAAAAACTCTAAACTCAGCCTTTTCTCCGCTTGCTTTCAACGCAACCATTATAACCTCATTGTTTTCGCGATTGATTTTTATATTCTTTTTATCTACAATAAAACCTCGCTGTTTAACTGCCTCCATGATAATCTTTAGAGATTTTTGACGAATCTTTTCTCCAACAATCTCAGTCGTAGCATTTTCTCTCATTGACGAGATAGTTTTTGAACCATCCACAACTTTTTCAATTACAGTCTTTTCTACACGAGCAGTTTCAAGCTCAGCACGGATTTTAGCACGTTCTTCCTCAATCCTTGACTCATAAGTTTTGCCCATCAATTCCTTACCTGCATTAATCAAAGATTCACCTGAAAGAGAATTATCCTTGATATATGCCAAATACACAAATTGACGTAGAGCAACGTCGGGAATAGAATCTAACAGACTTTGAATTTGCTCACTTATTGTTATAATGCCGTTGCTTCTTTCTAACAATTTGCGATGATCTTCTTTTAATTTATCTCCAAGAAGGGTCCTTAATGTTTCATCAAATGCAATTATCCTTTCGGATGCTAAAACATTGACTGTATTTTGTAGGTCTCTCGCAGCTTGTATCGCTTCATCACGTTTTTGGTATAAAATATCGTGATTGTTTGTTTTAATAACGCCCCTAACAGCATCGCTATTTGCCTTATCTCTGACATTCTTTATTTTTTTGATCAATTCATCACGTTCTTGTCCAATTTGCATTTTAAGACGTTCCGTCTCATCATTCAAAAGTTTTGTTGACGTTTCTTCAAGCCTTTCAATCATTTCGTCAAGCTCTCTTAAACGTGTTTCAGCGATATCACAAATGCTATTACACTGTATTGCTATTTGCTGATAATCAATTATTACCTGTTGACTCATTTTCTACCTCCTTTAACGAAAATACTTCTTCACACCACAACTCAATCGTTGCTTTATCAAAAGGAATTTGTGTTCTTTCGGGGTGTTGAAAACCATTTCGACACATACGCAACTTATGAAGTGTGGCTGCTTTCTTACTATCTATTATTCTTTGACTACGAGCTTCTTCAATTAAGTCATGAGCAGATATATCATCTCCTAGCGAAAGAAGTTCTCGTAAATCATATTGAAGCTTAACTGCTAAATCGCAGATTGCTTCCTTGTATTTACCATGTGAAAGATAGTCATTTATATACTCTTTAGTTATTCTATCCGGATGAGAAGATGATGTCCTTTCAATAGATAGAATATCATGTATAGGTTCGTATATGTCCATGAATTGTTTTACTTGAGCAAATTCTTTTATTGCATACTGTCTATACTTTTCAATGGCTCTATAATACGTTTGCAATGTATTATATGCATTAAAAAACTCATCAACATTATAATCGTCTTTCAAAGTATAGGACGATACACTCTCAATGCCAAGCATATCGTTAAGCTTCCACAAATTTATCTTTACGGTTTGGAATTTTGAAGACAATCTTGTCCCTGAAAAAATATTTTGTCCGTTAATAATGCTTTGCATATACCTTTCAATGACATTCACGACTCCAAGAATAGCATTTGTTTCAAATCCTGCTGTTTCAAGTGCTTGATAAACCAAATCGCTATCTTCGCTTTTTGATACATATTTCGTAAAGTTGGCAACATAATCTACTTCCGTCATTCCAAGAGCTTCTTTTATTGGAGAAAGAACGGTTGCTTTATAAATCATGTTATCCAATCTTATTTCTTCGATACTTGCTTCAAACAAGTCTTTTGCAAAGTTTTCAAAATAAACCTTCCATTCGGCTTTTTTGTTGAAGACTGCATTCATTTTCATAAGAAGCTCAATTTTTTCGTCAGCATTTTTAAGTGCCGACAATTTAGTTTCTACATATTCACCAAATAAATCGTTATCTTTCAAGCCGTCAACAACAAATAATACCGTTCGTCCATTTTCAGAATCGAAAGGCCTATCCTTTACTATTTCAAAAACAGTTTTTATAATTTCGGAATATTGTTCTACCGAAGCGATGCTTTCTACAAGCAACTGCATTTCAAACGTATCACCAAATTTAGCGCAAGGCATAGATACATTCAAAGCATTGTAATAATGTATCGCACTAGTATCAACAAGAGCAAACTCTGCATTTTCATCAATTCTATCCAAAAGAAGTTTGGACAGTTTGTTATCAAGTTTGATTACATTATCATTCCGTTCTGCGCCCAATCTGCCTTTGTTGATAAACAATTTGCAAGGCCTTGTAGCCTGCTTTTGCACATCGCTAGGCAAATGGACTGTAATAGCCTTATCAAGTTTCGTAATTGAAACGGTAGGAACTGCAACAATCTCTTTTATTGCATTGACGAACTTGTAGTTATTCTTCACCAGTAGTCCCTTTGTCATTAGAGCAGAAGAATAATATTTATAAAAGAAGGCAGTTTCATCAGATGTTTCAAAAGAAAATTCAACACCGGACGGACGAACAACAATTGTCATTCCATCTTTTTTTCTGACATGTAATTTTTTAGGTTCTTCAGTTTCAAAGGATACTATTCTTTCTTTAGCCTTCAATCCAAGTTTTGTAGTGTTTGCATTGAGATAATCTTCTAGTCCGGAAATATCTATCTCAACTTTATCAAGAAATTCTTCGCCAAGATAACAGTCAACCAATGGCATATAAGCCAATTTACTTTCGACATCAAACTTTCTTGTCACCGGACTGAAATATATATCTTTTGTTTTAGCCTTTTCTGCCCCCGTTGGAATTGCCCCTTCGGTAAACATTTTTCTTCCTTTGGAAGTCAAAGATATATCTTTAACCATTATCTCGCTAAAATAATGAATATTAAGAAAATGCGTTGCCGGATAATCTGATTGTAAAATTTCCGTTCCAATTAAATTAGCGATTTCCTTGCCAAATATGTAATGCAATTCTTTGGGGATGCCAAATTTTAATAAGACTTCACTTATTTTTTCACTTGAAGATGCTGTTTTTTGAATTAAATCAAGTATAATATAAGCTATTCCCGATGCCTTACGTACCTCATTATATTTTACACTTGTCTTATAGAGTAATAGCGGGAAAGGACAAGAAGTCTTGATTTGTTTTATAACTTTTTCTTCCATCTTTATTCTCCTATAATATCTCTTGCGGTGAGTACACGTCCACGGAAATTGATTGTGTCAATGATTTCCTTATAAACATGAAAGTTTACTTTATCTAATGCATGGTTTCCATCCAAATCAGGCAAATCAATCACGCCCGCTTCAGTTAAAAATTTACGAGAACCAATAACTATCAACATCTTTCTTGCACGAGAAAGAGCTACGTTTATACGTTCGAACTTCTTAATAAATTCTGCATCATATTTATTCCCTGCAGGATTACGAACCATTGAAACGATAATAATATCTCTCTCATCGCCTTGAAAATCGTCAACCGTGCTAATTACAAGTTTTTCATCCTGTTTGCCTGAAAAACCATTAAATTGTTGATATTTTCTTTTTTTCTTTATTAAGCTTGCCTGATCCCCATAAGTACAAATTATACCAATGCTCGGTCTTTCATCAATCTTCTTGTCCTTATTCACCCTTATCTTACCTTGTTTTTCAAGCTCGATGCTTGCTTTATTAAGTTCACGTAAAAGAGTCATTGCTACCGCGGCTTCTTGTTCGTTTACCTTTGATGTGCTTCCATCGTAGGCACTTGATTCTCTTTGGTCACAATCAATAAAGTAAACATGGTGCTTTGGTTCAATAATGGAATTACCATTGATTTTAACAGATAAGTTGTGTTCCTTTTCGTCATCCTGCTGCTTTTTACCAACAGTTAAACCTTTTTTGTTGCCACCATAGAAGTGATTGAATACTTCCATGATGTGACTGTGACAACGATATTGTTTGTTGAGCATTACCTTAAAATCGGAAGGCACACTTTCGTAAAGAGTTTTGAAGAAACACTCTTCATACAACTTTGTATATCCATCGTTGATTTCTTTCGTGATAATGTTTTCGTCAAGACCTTCAAAATCATCTTTTCTCATATGTCTTAAATCATACATTGGTGGCAACTGTCTATGATCGCCAACAAGAATAACTGTTTTCCCATATAGAATAGGAATTAAAAGATCAAGAAACGATGACTTAGATACCTCGTCGATAATTACAACATCTATACCTTGCATTCTAATGTCAACTGATTCAATACCATATTTATCAAGTTCTTGAAGTTGAGTTTTTGTAAACCTATCACGACTTGTACAGGTAATACCAAAAACGTTTACATTGTTAAATAACTCTCTTGTATAAGACTGCCTATCTTCTTCCAATATATCTTCTTGGGACAAATATTTTACGATTTCTTTATACATAGGTATCTTAACTTTGTTTTCCTGTTGCGTGGACTTATATCCGCTTTCAAGCTTATGCCACTCCTCAGTTATGATAGTAAAAGCTTCTTCTAGGTTATCCGAATCGTATTCCTTAACAATGTCAAAATCACGGAAAAATCTTGTTATCTTTTGCTTTAGTGCCGAATAAATTTCACTATATGCCTCAATCCCTTCATTCTCGCTAAGCTCCTCATAATGTGCCTTCATTTTGCTAATTTCAAGCTGTTTATTGTTTATTGTGGCGTCAATTTCGCTTTCATTTTGTAAAAGAGAATTTATCTTAACATCAACATTTGCCTTAATGGAATTAACAATACCTTGTAATTTCATCTTAAGTTCAATTAGTTCTTCAGGAAGCTTTTTTAATAACTCTTTGGAATTAACGATAGACGGAACAAGAGCAAAAACTTTACTTTCAGAAAAATCAAATGAAGTGGAATTTTGAGCCGTTTTTATAGAATTTACGACATTTTTAAGTTCGCTTTGATATTTTTTATATTCTTCATAATTTGCATCACCCTCTTCAGGAACTTCGTCGGTATCAGGGTCTCGCAAATCAGCTAATATTACACGAAGTTCTTGCTGCCGACTTTTTAATTTTACAACAGTATCTTCAGAAAGAATAGAATTAAGCTCTTCACGAACCGCTTCGACATCTATTTTTGCAAGCTCCCAAACTTTATTAAGCGGAACCTCATCCAAGCATTCGAATGATAAGAGCAGGCTTTGAACTTTTTGCTTAAACTGCTCTAAATAACTCTCAACGGCATCTTCACCATCAAAACGATAACTTTCAATATATTTGTTTGTTCTTCTGTACTTTTCTGTTTCTTCTTTTGCAACAGTAAGGGCTTCACGATTTTGCTCAAGCTCTATATTTAGCTTATTTATCAAATCAATTAGTGAAGCACGTTCTCGCTCAATTTTCGCATTATCTCTCTTTAATTTAAGGACCTTTTCGTAATCAACACGAAGTGTCTTCATTTGTTCATCAAAAACACGTTTCGTTTCTTCAAAATGCTCGAATCTTCTAACTTGTTTTTCAAGATTGCCGCTAATGTTAAGATAAAAGTTGTCGACTAATCTTTCTGGGCTATAATTCGTTTCCTTGCCGTTTTGCGAAGGAATTAAGCGAAGTGGTCTAATTTCTGGAATTTTGGGTAAACGCTCAAATACATTGTCAATGGCTTTATGCGTTTCTGAGGAAATTAAAACTTTTTTGCCTTGTTTAGTAAACTGAGCGGTTATTTCTGCAATAACTTGAGTTTTTCCTGTTCCCGGAGGTCCCTGTAAAAGAAACAAACTTTCACTTTCAAGAGCACGTCGTACAGCAAGCTTCTGCCTGTCATTCAAGCTTTCCAAGCACCATTCGGGTTCTTTTGCGGTATCTCTAACCGTTTGTGCAAGGGTCTCGGGAGAAAACAAGTATGTAGGCAAAAATGGATTTTTAACATATCCGCCGAGAATGGAATTTAAGGCTTTTTCTTGTCTTTCTATTTTAGCTTTCTCTGCACGGTTATCATATGTAAGATAATTAGCATCAATAATTTCTATTTGCTTTTCTAAATCCTTAACTTTATCGTTAGTATCTTCCGGCCTAAAATAAATCAAATATTTACGAACAGTTTCATTTTCAACCCTTTCGGCCTTATCGGCTTTAAGCTTTGATTGAAGCGTTTCTTTTGCTTCAGCTTTTTCTTTTTCAATAGATCCTCTTAATTGAACTTCTAATTGTCCTTTCTTTTCCTTCCTGCTTCGTTCAATCTCGGACTGAAACTTTATAGCTAAACTCTTTTCTTTTTTTGAAAGGAGTTCTTGATTTCTACGGATATAAAAATTACGAAGAGAAATGCTCTCTCTGATTTTATCTACTTCTTGATAGTATTTCACATCGAGTGAAGCAACTTTCTTTGCGACCTCCTTTTCGTATGCCAGCTTTATTTCCTTATCATTATTTTCTTCAATATCTCTTTCAAGTGTTTCGGTAAGTTCATGTTCATATTCCGCAAACTTTGCATTATATGTTTTTCGAACAACGGGTGTTTGAACTTCCATGAACTTATTAAGCTCATTATTTATAATCGATAAATACCTGCTATCAATTTCAGCACATGCATTTGCATAATCTTTTTCATAATTCTTATCAAGTGCAGTCAAATCAGGTTCAACGTCAACATAAGTAAACAAGTAACGTTCGCCCAACAAATATGATTTTAGTCCTTTCATGTTTCCTTTTTCATCATATTTAGGCTTAACAGATGACACACCCATAGATTCTTTTGTGTATCGCTGAAGGTTCACTTCATATTTAGGTTTACCCTTCCCGTTACGTCCATATGTATCAGAAAGAATCTGTTTTCTATTTTTCTTAATTTCTATTCTTATCAAAGGAAAGCTATCCGAACCATTAATCTCTTTTGCTAAAATTATCTGTTCACCCTTTGAAAATTGTTCTATTCCATCCAAAAGATATGTCGAATAAATATCTTCGTTTCTACGATATGCTTCTTTCGTTATCATAAAGGAATTGCAAACAGCTATATCGTCTATTTCTTCACATCTTTCAGACTGTTTCCCCAAGTAATATTTTCTAAAGTCTATATACTTTTGCCATTCGGAAAAAGTATTAATTGCACGTTCCGGATGTGGGACCGGATAAAGTTCATATGCAAGAGAAGTAATAAAATCGTTAGTAAGTACGGCATCATGCATATCTCTTGTCCCATAATCCGCAACTTGGCTTGTTCTACCAGTCATTCGATTAGGAATTTCTTTTCTACTAAAAGCACAGGCTGCCACACAACTAACTCGCTTTTCACCAAATTTAGCAACTTTACTATCAATAAGCTCAATACCTTTAACTGTGATATCAATAACACTACCAAATGTTACATCGCCGATGATAATAAAATCATAGTTAGACGGAAGAATATAAGATAAATAACTATCTTTTTCAGGTCTAATAACAATATTGTATATGCATTGTTTTCCAAAGCGATTTACTTTCATTTCCCTGTCAAAAGACGGCATAGAAATATTGTAATACTTTGATGTACTTGCAGGAAAAGCCATTGCAATAAATTCTTGAAGAGTATTTACTGAATATCCACCAAGCTTTCTCTTTAACACCTCGTACTGATCGGTAAGTGATGTTGTATAGAAATCGTCCCAACTTTTACTACCTTTTTCCAAGTTATCAAGAAAGTTTAAATACAAATATCCCATTTATTTATCTCCCTTTTTCATTGTTTGGCGATATACGTTGAAAATTCTTAAATAATCTATAAACTCTTTTATTTCAGCTGAAGAAGCACCCTTTGTTATAGAGGCGACCTCATCAAGCAAAACAGTTTTAGTAAACTCATCAACGTCATTTAATCCTTGAATCATTTGCAACTGTCTTTGCAATGCGGCTATTTCTTTTACAAGACATTCGTTAGTCGCCTCTAACTCTTCTATTGAAGCCAGTGATTCCTTCTCTTCTTGTGCACTCCCTTTTAAAATACTCGAAATACGATTAACATACCTTGCTAAAATATCAGGATCAGACTCATCCAAAACAAGAATCAATTCTTCTTCGGTTTTCTTGCCAAATAGATAAAATATTTTATACTGTTTATCGCTAGGTATATCAGAAAAATTTTCAAGATTTCGGTAATTATAAATTGTTGCCTTTGAAATTCCCAAATATTTAATTAAGTCGGCTACCTTTATGGAAAATTTAGTGACAAGTCTTTCGAATAATTTTGTTGCCATAGCACGCTCTCCAATTTTATGATATTTTAATTATACACATTAATCTTGTATCTGTCAATATATTTTGTCTATTTTGGTCTAATTTAGGAAAAATAATTCGTTGTTTGTGTTTGACTTTGAGTCTAAAATTGTCTTGTTGTTAACAAATTAGTATCCAACTCTATCGATATTCTTCACGCTTAAGCTTAATTTTATTAAAACAATAATCGCAATTTTGAGAATATTGACAACAATGATTTGCACCGTATTTTTAACCACTAATTTTGGCTTAAACTCGACAACTTTTGTCGACTTTAGAATAATAAAGTGAGTTAAAAATTAAAGAAAAATTTAGATAAAAAATTGGGCTAAAAATTTGGTCAAAAACCACGTAAAATTTCGGTGC
>CAVHFU010000039.1:0-10897 GCA_963635575.1 bacterium
AGATAATTCCGAAAAAAATTAAAGCCTTAAACCTAGCACTATTACTAAGGTTAAGGCTTGTTTTTATCACTTTTTCCTACTAAAGTCAGGTTAAGAGTACTAAATAAACTTTCAAATGTCAATATTTTCCGATATATTCTAAAAATTTTACATTAAAAAACAAGAGTGGAAAAACACTTTCCACTCTTGTTTTTTACTCAATACAACCTTGTTTCACAATTTCCTACATACGTTCCAACGTCATTTTCTCCTTCACAAATTTCTCCTAGAAGCCCGGGTTGGCTAAAATCTACAACATGCATCGGAAGTTCATACTTCTCAGCAATTATCGCTGCAGTTTCATCCATAACACCAGCTGACATCTTTTTAAAGTCCTCAAAACTTATTGAAGCATATCTTCTTGCTTCCTTGTTCTTTTTAGGGTCAGAGGTATAAATACCGTCTACTCCGTTTTTTAGCATTATCACACAACCTGCAGATAACTCAACAGCTCTTTGAATTGCTGCTGAATCAGTCGTAGAAAGTGCAATTCCGTTTCCACCCCCAATGACAACAATCTTGCCTGATTTTAGATAAGACTTTGCCTTTGCAGGTGAATACATCTCACCGCAATATGACGATGAAATGCTAACCATCTTTCTGACACATTCAGGTTCCTTTGCTTCAATTATAGAACTTATCCAACCAGCATTCACAATCGTAGCAAGCATACCATTTATGTCAGAATCCACAGGTGAAATACCCCACTTTTCTCCAAGAGAACCTCGTGAAATATTACCACCGCCAACAACAACCGCAACTTCTATGCCTTTTTTGTACAGTGCAATAATTTCGTCTGTAACATAGTCAAGCTTTGTAGTATCGAGTGGAACGGCAGGACCTTTTAACGCTTCTCCGCTAATTTTAAGTAATACTCTAGTATACCTCATTTGAGTTTCTCCTTCCAACAATAAAACATATTATTATTTTTAAAAATATAAACACCACTATATAGTTTACCATAAAGTGGTGTTTTCGTCAATGATTATGTAAAGCAATTTTTGCATTTTTCTCAAGTTTATCTATCGCGTCCTTTTTCTTTCCTATCATCAATTAAACCATATCGTTTCATGCTTTCATAATCTTTTTCAGAAATCCAATTTTCAAAGCCTGGCAAAATTTCGTCTTTATATAGCTCCATCATACCTGACACAAGTAGCTCCAAAACTACTTCTTTGCATAGGAACTTATACTCTTGTTGCTTTGGATTAAATGTATAATATAAATATTCATTACCGGTCTTTATCCATAAAATTTCTCTTACATCCTTATCATTTCTAGTATCTCGTCTAATAAATGCACTTGTAGTACCAATCTCAGATTTTTTACCTGCACGTGCCAACATATTATTAGCTAAAAGCATTACCTCGCGATTTGACATTTCTGATGTATCCTTAATCTTAACTAATTTATCTAGCAAATATTTTGTGCGTTTTCCTACATCTTTTATTTTCTTCGCCTTATCAACTAATTTATCATATTTCTCGTCTAAATAGTGATATCCGATTTCATTATCTATTTCCTCAACACGCTCTCTATCTAGTTCTTTAGCATTAAGATTTTTTAGTTTCCTATGCCCAAAAGAATCAGGATTAAACTCTTTATATCCCCTAGCAAAGTATTCACACTCAAAACCGCCTTTTATTCTAAAAGCATCCCATGTCAGATCGCAATAACTTTTTACATTATCATCAGCATCTCTGTAGGTAATTAAATTATATGCATGACCATCTTCATGTTCGATTTCACAAAAAAGCCCTGCTTTTCTACAAGCATATGCATACATCTCAGCATACCCTGCACATACTCCTTGTCCGGTTAAAATACTACTAAAAGGATTTCTAGTAATTAAATTTGCTCTATTTTGGCTTCCTACATCATCATTTTTACTTAACACATTTATATCATACGAAACCATCTTTCCTAAAGCATTGTATATATATTTAAATTTTTCTAGCTCATCCCAGTTCTTCTTAACATTTATTAAAATATTTTGGTACACCTTTTCGGCTTCCATAAATTTTTCAAAATTTACCTTTTCTGCACCATTGCCCAAAAAATTATAAAAATTGTATTCATTCCTATTTCCAACTTTATTTGACTTACCAATAAAGCTCGAGATATATCCATATTGAACATTAGGTGCATACTTACCCAATATTGCTTTTTGCTCATCATTCAAATTAGCTGTTACTTGTATAGCTTTTAAATATTTATTCTCTTTTAATACTTCAATTAGTTTCTCATTATCAAACAGCAAATCTATATTAGCCGAACTATTTAAATCAATTACATTATACAGTTTTCTAATATCATATCCCTTTATATCTGATATATTTAGCGAGAAATCGTCTATTTCATCAGTTCTATCTATTATTTCTTCTATCCTTTTATCTACATCATAACATTCTTTAATTGTTAGATTTTTATTAACCTTGCTTCCTAATACTAAATTAAAGTTACAATTCCTAAATTCAGCATTTTCTATATTAAACATTGTTGATGCATCTTGTTTTGTACATTCTTCCATATTGGCTGTTTTAATTGTCGTAACAGTCTCATAAGGATTAGAAAAAGACACATTAAAAAAGCGCACCGGCTCTTTAATCTCGCAATTTTCACTTGAATAACAATTTTCAACAGTATCAATTCTAATAGTACTAAAATCACCTATATTAGCTAAATCGAGACTTGATAAGTCAGTAAGTAATAGCCTATACGCAAATATGTTTTTTAAAAAATCTGTTTTATCTCCTTTATAACCCTCTACATTAAACTTTCTAAAGTTTACTTTTTCTTTACACGAAACATTTCTACACCCCACAAGGTCTAGTGAAAAATTCGGACCTGGTTTATTAAATTTAGAAAGTTCAATATTCCTACAATTAGCAAACGAAAAATCAGGAAATTCAAGTGCATTTTCATCTATAAGTAAACCTTCTTTATTTTCATCAAATGTCGAATTAATTTTCAATATATATCTCTTATTATCAGTTTCCTCTATTTGCTCATTACTGCCGTTTGTTCCAAGCACAACTCTTGCATCTCTATCGCCAAATTCAAGATTAAGTTCGCTTAAATCAAAATTATCTATTGCAATATGTGACTCAATACTTCTATTAGGTGCACCTTTTTTAACGACACTAATAGCATTTTTGCATACAAATAACCTATTAAGTTTTAATCCAGGTTCCTTACCTATCATTTTAAAATCAGGTAGTAACTTGCTAACCGTATATGCTCTACCACTTTTAATATCATCTTCCCCTACTAAAAGTGAAACAGACACCATAAAGAAGATTTTAATCTCCCCTAAATTAGAAATTTTAGATAAGTCAATAGGTGTAGAAAAAGTATCATTTAAATCATCTATGTTGAATTCGTCGGAAGTAACTTTTTCCCTATCATATCCGCTCTTTACCAAATATTCTATTAAATATGGATCTTTCACATTATTCACCACACTTTTAATATCTATTAATTCTTTTGAAGAGGTACATCCTTAAACATTCTCGGTGGATTTATGTACTGTCTTTTCTCTAAAGCCCTTGCTGTCTTACCCTTTATATACCTTTCTAGCTTTTCCATAAATATATCGGCTTGAATTTCTTTATTTGCCACCATATTTAATCCTTTTTCCCAACTTGCAGTAAGTTCGGGATTTAACATATCCGGCATAGCATCTTTTACAGTTTCATATATAAGCTCACCTTTTACACTCGGTGTAATTACTTGAGTCTTAGAATTACAGATTATATATGTATTTTTCTGTAATTTCTTTATAATTTCAGCCCTTGTCGCACTTGTTCCTATTCCCGCACCTTTTATATGTGAGCGCAATTCTTCATCTTCTATCAGTTTACCGGCATTTTCCATTGCCAAAATCATTGTACCTGTCGTATATCTACTAGGCGGTGATGTCTCCCCGGCTTTTATTTGTATATCATTTATCTTTAACTGCTGACCTTTTTTTATTTGTCCAAAACCACTCTCAGTCTGAGCCTCTTTACCGGATTTTAGCACCTCTAAATATCCTATTTCTTTACAAGACTTTGCATTAGCAAAAAAGAATTCATCTCCTACCTTTAATGTCAATGCAATTTTATTAAACACAGCTGCCGGATAAAATACAGCTAAAAATCTTAAGGCTATAACTGAGTAGATAGATTTCTCTAATTGATTTAATACATTATAATTTTCAAATCCTTGACCGGTAGGAATAATAGCATAGTGGTCTGTGATTTTAGAGTCATCAACATACTTAGACTTTATCAAATCTATATTGTATTTCCTTTGCGCTATATTTAACGCAAATTGCCTAATTTCGTTATCTACACATCTACTTGCCAGTCCGTTTAAATTCTTCTTTATTTCCTTTGCAATAGCTGTTGAAAGAACTCTCGCATCAGTTCTCGGATATGTAACTAATTTCTTCTCATATAATGATTGAACTACATTTAATGTTTCGTCCGGTGCAATCTTAAACCTCTTTGAACATTCATTTTGCAATTCGGCTAAATTAAATAAAAGAGGTGCATTTTCCTTTTGCTGTTTTTTCTTTACATCTTCAACAACAGCCACATCATTTTTCTTTAACTCCTCGGCAAGTTTATTAGCATCATCTTCTTTTTTGAAACCTGTTTCATTATATAAAAGTGCCGAGCCAAAATATTTAGAATTCTCTACTGCCTTCCATTCTCCTATACAGCCACCTTGTTCCTCTCCGACATCACATAGCACTCTGTAAAAATTAGTTTTTACGAAATTTCTTATTTCACGTTCACGGTCAACCACCATGCCTAGTACGCAAGTCATCACACGTCCTATTGCTATTACTACTTTTTCTTCCTTGCTAACCACACTAACTGCTCTTGCGTATAATAATGTAAGAAGTCTGGAGAAATTAATTCCTATTAGGTAATCTTCCTTAGCTCTAAGATAAGCCGAATCAGCTAAGGCATCATACTCAGATAAATCCTTTGCTTCCCTTATTCCTCTTAGAATTTCTTCCTCTGTTTGAGAATCTATCCATACTCTTTTTTTAATCTTATTCGTTACGTTTGCCATCCTATCTACAAGGCGATATATATATTCCCCCTCTCGCCCCGAGTCAGTACAAACATAAATAGTATCAACATCATCTCTCGTAAGTAAACATTTTACTATTTCAAACTGCTTTGCAACAGATGATATAACTTCATATTTATAATCTTGAGGCAAAAAAGGCAACGTAGCAATCGACCATTTTTTTAAGTTTGCATCATAAACTTCCGGATAACTCATACTTACAAGATGTCCAACACACCATGTAACTATATATTCATCATTCTCTATATAACCATCTCGAGATGTCGTATTAACCTTTAATATCTTTGCGAATTCTTTTGCTACACTAGGTTTTTCGGCTATAAATATTTTCTTTCCCATATCTTCCCCTCATTCTACTATCATTCATTGTAATTCTACCATTAATTTCAGTTTTTTTAAATAGATAAATAAATAAACTTGAAATAGAATATTGACATAATTAGTAAGCGGTCATATAATTATTTTAATAAAAATGACATTTTTAGAGTAAGACAATTGCATTACTCGGTATCCGTACAAATTCATTTATTTCACAGGAGGATTTTTATTATGTACTTCTCTGACTGCACTCTGTCTAAAAAAATCTATCGTTTCTGTGCAAAATTCTTTCTTACGCTTAAGAACTGCGAAAGTTGGCGTGGAAAACACCCCTATCACGAAGGTTTCTCCAAAGAGGATAAAGAAGCATTAAATGCTATCTTTTTTATCATTTTAGCTCCCATCTTCATGAAAGAGCACAACATCTCTTGCGATACGGTTGGTTTTCCCCTTTTGGTTTTAAAACGCCTTATCATTAAGTACTCCCTTTGGGATGCTAAGCCTGAAAACAAAGCATATTTCAAACAAAAAATTCCTGACATTGACAAAAAAATAACCGAATACGCTTTTAATAATTGTGCCGAAAACACCCAGTCGCGAATTTGCATCTTGGCCGTTTGAGACTGAAAGCAAAATCGACCCAAAAACCAGAGAATGCTATGACATCGCAAAAGCTATCGCCACCTTGGTTGAATTCGAAGAAGTTGAAGATGAAATTCGCTCCGACGTCAAGGAAGAAACAAAGGCTCGGGTATATGAAAGTATAGGAAAGTACATTCCTCATTATCCTTTCATAAAAGACATCATCGAACGCACCGGAGAATATAGCGAATTGCTCGATCTTCTCCATAGCCTTTCTTGGGCAAGATACACATTTAGATGGCAAAACTATTCCTGCCCTGTTAAGTGTTCTATCTTAACCCACATGCTCGAATCTGCAATTCTCGGTTATTTTATGTTTATTGAAGAACATCTCAATGAACTTAAAAGTAGCAACGCAACCAATAATCCCGAGCTGTACCACGGTTTGGAAAAAGCGTTCACTGTAATGCTTTTCCACGATATCGCCGAGATTTGGACTGATGATATCCCTTCCCCTGCGAAGAATGGGCTTGGAATTCGCGAAGTCGCCGAAGAACAGGAACTGCTTGCTTTGGACGAACACTTTTATGCTAAACTTCCTAAGCATGTTCAGGATTATTTCAAAGCCGGAATTATGTTAGAAGATGAAGCAAATAAGGTTTCTAAAGCTTTCTACAAAGCCGCAGACTACTTCTCCGCCGACCTTGAAATCATTTGGAACATTCGTGACGGTGGTAGAGATAAGCGATTTTTGGAAGTCTTAAAATATTCTTATAAAAAGGATTATCGCACAAAAATTGCCCGTAAGACATTAAGATACTATCTTTTCAGATTTATGGGTATTAGATTCTTCGAATAAAGGCTTGATGCCTAGGGCGGATAACATCCGCCCTACTTTTTAAACTTTTTTAAAAAAGCCTATGTCAATCATTTTTGAAAATGATTGACAGTGAATATTACAAAACCTTCAATATCGAGCTATTGTTTAACACATCTACGCAGTAAATAAATAACGCATCTGCATTTTCGTTAAACTCTACAAAGCTACTAAGCAAAGGTGTTGCCATATATCTTAAATCAATTATTGTTATCTTACTGTATGCTTCTGTAAGTAAAGGTGTTAAGCTACTTCCATAAGAATCTCTAAAAATATATAGCTCCCTATCTCTAGCACAATTTTCATTCTCAATAGTAATTAAAGGTACAGCACCATCTAAAAACAAGTCATACGCATCGTTGCCTGTTAATTTTTCCTCATTATACATCTTACCGTCAACCATTGTCATAGTCTTACTATCAAAAATCTTTACTTTAGCATTTTTAATAGTATCATTAGTTAAGTATGAAATAGTATCAGGCTTTAGCGGTAAAGCAGCTTGTCCGTAATAAACTCCATAAAAATCTCCCTTTTCTACCTTTTCATATGAGTTACTCAAATATTCCGAAAATTTCATAGAATTACCAAGGCTATTTGCAACATTTTGAATGTTTTCTTGTTTCCAATGAGTATCGGTTGTGCAATAATCATCAATTGTGAGTTCATTAAATATGTCTATATACGTCATATTCTTCGTAGAAGAGTTAAGGTCACTGATTAAAGTATTATAATCTATTGACGGATAACCGTTTTCTTCAGCTAAAAAATAATTCTTATCGGGAATTACAGAATAATATACATTCATATTCTTCAAGAATTGATTTGAAACTTTATTAAACTTCTTCCCAGCATCTTTTATAGCATCTTCATTAAGCTCTTTGCTATATTTAGATACTTGACCATTAACAATATATATTCCGTTATTATCCTTTTGATTTAAAACATCATACATAAATTTAGCTTTAATCCTTCTAAAAGTATCTCTACCTACAAACTGATCTAATGAATACTTTTCAAAGTCTTTCATAAACGAAGTATCCTTTACGCTATCTACCGTTATTTCAGGAAACTGAGCAAGTTTTCTTCTTTCACTTTTAGAAATATCTCCCGGTGTTTTTAAAATATTAACTATCATTATTCCGATAATAAGTGCTAAGAAAATTACTGTTGTAAATATATTCTTTATCTTGTCGCTCATACTATTTCACCTCCTAAAACCTAAAATATAAAAATGGATTAAATGAACCGTCTATTAAATAAGCCGTACACAATATAAGTAAACAAGCCATCACAAGCGGTTGCACAAAATTTATTACACGTCTAACCTTTTCATTTTCATTTAACTTGGTAAATATATTCTTAAAAATAGGTGTAGCACAAATAATTCCCAAAATAAATAGCACAGAATAACTTGCAATATAATAAACTGTCTCAGAACTGATTAATGGTAATCCTTTTCCAAACATATAAGATATTCTTTGCACAGCCACGCCAATATTCGTAGCATCAAACAATACCCAGCTTATTAGCAATATAAAGATAACATATATACGTTTTAATATGCTCGGCATTTTTTCCAAAACCGACTTTAGCAAGGTCTTTTCAAGTAATAACATAATTGCAAATAATAACCCCCATATTATAAAATTCCAACCTGCTCCGTGCCAAAATCCAGTAAGTCCCCAAACAATAAAAATGTTTCTTATCCATTTTAACTTAGAAACTCTATTTCCCCCAAGAGGAATATATACGTAATCTCTAAACCAAGAGCTTAGTGAAATGTGCCATCTTCTCCAAAACTCAGTAATACTCTTTGATATATACGGATAGTTAAAGTTCTCTGGGAAATTAAATCCAAAAATCTTTCCAAGTCCTATTGCCATATCACTATATCCCGAGAAATCAAAATAAATGTGTAATGCATATGCAAAAGCATACATCCAATAAAATAAAACTGATGGTTCACTCGTACTCTTTGCTATTTCACAAAACTCTCCCAAAGTATTTGCAAGTAGCACCTTTTTAGATAGTCCAATTACAAACCTAGTTATTCCGTATGAAATACCTTCTAGTGAATGTACACGAGACTTTAGCTCTTTTTCAACATCAACATACCTTACAATAGGCCCTGCAATGAGTTGCGGAAATAATACTACATATGTAGCAAAATCCAAGAAATTCTTTTGAACTGCAGTATTCCCTCGATATAAATCAATTGTATAGCTTAGTATTTGGAATGTATAAAAACTAATTCCAATAGGCAACGCTATCTTTAGCAATGATATATTTGAACTAAATACAGCATTTATATTTTCAATAAAAAAGTCTGTATATTTAAAAATGCTAAGTAATCCTATTCCAACTACTAATGAAGAAATCAAAGCGATTTTTGAAGCTTTTTTGCCTCTGAATTTATCTATTAGAAGTCCATGTATATATCCGGAAAATGCTGCAAAAATCATTACGATAGTATAAATCGGTTCTCCCCAAAAGTAGAAAAATATACTACTCAAAAATAGAACAAGGTTTTTGGCCTTGTTCGGTATTGCAAAATATATAATTAAAACTATCGGTAAAAAATAATACAAAAAACTTATACTAGAAAATAACAATATTATTTCCTCCTTTTATTCGACAACTGCTCTTTCTAAAGTTTCACCAACTGTTCCTAGCTTACTCTTTAGTGCATCATATATAGCCTTACATTCGTCTTCATATCCCATTACTAACACAACATAATCGCCACTATCTACAACTAAAACGTATTCGGCACTCATACATAACCATTTTCTTGGGTTACAGTTGTCAAAAACTTTTTGTTTTATATCAGCAACATTCTTAGAATCTTTTACTTTTAGTAAACAGAATGAATAGTTTGAAGGCATCATCATTGATTCATTAGCTGCACCTTTTTCGATTAAATTGCTGTATTCATCTTGTTTTAGTCCAACATATGTAGAACTTGAGCTAGCAGTTATCTTAGCATTAAATAATGCACGACGTTCTATTTTAGAATTTTCTACTACTGCATCTAAAATTTCACCTAATTCAGTATCGATGTTAGTTATATCCTCTTCATCACCAATATCAGGGGTTTCACTTGGTTCAGGTCTAGATATTACAATATCTCCAGGTGCAGATGTGGTAGTTGATAAAATAGCCTCAGGTTCTTTACTAGGCTTAACTTCTGGTGTTTGACTAGGTACTGTACTTGGTTTTGTACTAGGCTTTGTGGCTGGTTTATTTTCCGGTAATTCTTCAGCCGGTTTTTTTGTTTCTTCAGGTTTTTGCTCTGGAGTTTTAGTTTCTTCTGGTTGTAATTCAGGTTCTTTATCTACTTCCGGCGAAGGAGATAAAGAACCTGAATTTACCTCACTGTCTAAATTATCATTGTTTTTGTTTTCATTGCCGTTTCCGCAACCTGTAAAAGATACTATCAATGCACATAGCGCGGTAATCATAAGTAATTTTTTCATTAGTTTTATCCTCCTCTATAATTTTCTAATACATAGACGAATAGAAAATACAAAATGTTTCAAAATTTTTTAAAAAAGTACAAATTTTATAAATTACCACAAATTACGAAGAAATTTTTTATAATCACTCATCAATTCCTAAAACATCATGAAAATATGGAAGTGTAGAAAATTTATACTTACGTTCAAATTCTTTCTCTTTAAGTAATATATCACCTTTTACATGTCCTATATATTTATCGATATATTTTATGACATCGTTAACTATTTTGGGCATATTTATCATTGCCTCGTTATATTCATCTTGGTCAACAATAGCAATATCCGAACTAAGATATTTGCAATCCTTAATTAAAATAACTTTTGAATAATTTAAGCCAGAACGCGATTTTTTTGAACGTTTTGTATTTTTAAATATGTATGCGTTATTATGCAAAATACACGAACGAAAAGGGACACATATGGATTTATGTCAAGTTTTTAGACACAATTTTTCGAACAGTTTAAATTACTGCAT
>CAVHFU010000040.1:0-10161 GCA_963635575.1 bacterium
TATTTGGGACATTTTCAAAAATTAATATATAGGATTTTATCAAAAATTAATCATAGGTTGACTTATGGCATTTTTCAAAGTCTTGACAGGCAAAATCTAAAAATATATAATTAAAACTAATTTGAAATGCAGTATCAAGGGGGAAACGTTATGAAGCGTGTAGAAGTAAAAAAATTATTTAGAAACACAGATGAGTATAAAGATAAGGAAGTTACAGTAGCTGGTTGGATACGTAACATTAGGGATTCTAAAGTATTTGGATTTATCGAATTAAATGATGGAAGTTTCTTTAAGAGTGTTCAAGTAGTTGTTGAAGAAAGTAGCATATCTAATTTTGCAGATGTTATTAAGTTAAACATCGGTGCAAGTATAATTGTAAAGGGAACTTTAGTTGTTACACCTAATGCAAAGCAGCCTTTTGAAATTAAAGCAAATAACGTTGAAATTTCGGGTGAATCAAGTCCTGAATACCCTCTTCAAAATAAGAGACATTCATTTGAATTCTTGCGTGAAATAGCTCATTTAAGACCTAGGACAAATACATTTTCAGCAGTGTTTAGAGTACGTTCATTAGTTGCGTACGCAATACATAAATTTTTCCAAGAGCAAAACTTCGTATATGTTCATACACCTATTATAACAGGAAGTGACTGTGAAGGTGCGGGAGAAATGTTTAGAATAACAACTCTAGATATGAAAAATCTACCTTTATTAGATAATGGCGAAGTTGATTATAGCCAAGATTTCTTTGGAAAATCTGCAAACTTAACCGTTAGTGGTCAATTAAACGGCGAAACATTTGCTATGGCATATGGCAATATTTATACATTTGGGCCTACATTTAGAGCAGAAAATTCAAACACAGCAAGACATGCTGCTGAGTTCTGGATGATTGAACCTGAAATGGCTTTTGCAGACATAAACGACAATATGGATATGGCTGAAGCTATGGTAAAATACATTATTAATTATTTACTTGAAAATGCACCGGAGGAAATGGAATTCTTTAATACATTTATAGATAAGGGATTACTTGAAAGATTAAATTTGATTGTAAACAGCGAGTTTGAAAGACTTACTTATACAAAAGCTATTGAACTTTTAATGCCACATAAAGATGAATTCAAGTATCCTGTTGAATGGGGTATTGATTTACAAACTGAACACGAAAGATTTTTAACAGAGAAAATCTTCAAGAAACCGGTATTCTTAATTGATTATCCAAAGGAAATAAAAGCATTCTATATGAAGCAAAACCCAGATGGAAAAACAGTTTCTGCGATGGATTTATTAGTTCCCGGTGTTGGAGAAATTATCGGTGGAAGCCAAAGAGAAGAGAAATTAGATGTACTTGTAAATAGAATTAAAGAACTAGGCATGAAAGAAGAAGACTACAAATGGTATTTAGATACGAGAAGATTTGGTAGTGTTGTTCATTCGGGATACGGTTTAGGATTTGAAAGAATTATTATGTATGTTACAGGTATGAGCAACATAAGAGATGTATTGCCATTCCCTAGAACTACTGGAAATGCTGAATTTTAACTAAAATACACTTTTATAAAACTGTTTTTGTATTAAGGAGTCGGATATTATGAATAAGCAAAAAGATTATCCCTTAAATGAAGTACAGAAGTTTAGCAGTATAAAAGAGATGCTTGAGATTGCGGCAAGAGATGTACCGGATAAAGTTGCTTTTAAATATAAAGTAAATAACGAGGTAAAAGATGTAACATACAGTGAATTCCAAAACGATACGCTTTGTTTAGGTGAAGCACTGGTAGAATTAAATGTAGCTGATAAACATATAGCAGTTATTGGTGAGAATAGCTATGATTGGGTAACAGTTTATCTTATGGTATTAAAAAGTTCCGGAGTTATAGTGCCGATAGATAAAGAATTACCTTTTCATGACATAATGAATGTATTAAAAAATAGCGATAGCGAAGTAATGTTTTATGCCCAAAAGTATGAAAAGGACTTGATGGAGCACCAAGACGAACTTCCTAATATAAAGTATTTCATAGGATTTAGTAGAGAAAAAGATGAAGGTAAATTTTTATCATATAATTTACTAAAGGAAAAAGGCAAGAAGTTGCTTGATGGCGGAAGTAAAAAGTATAGCGAAATTAAGCCAAACGAGAGCAAGTTGAAAATGTTAGTGTATACATCGGGAACGACAGGAATGGCTAAAGGAGTAATGTTATCTGAACATAACTTGGTAAATAGCGTTTACCATGGCTTGAGAGTATCTACTGTGTATGAAAGATGCTTGTCTGTTTTACCTTATCATCATACTTATGAAGCTGTTTCAGGATTACTTGTATCGCTTCATCATCACTCAACTATTTGCATTAATGAAAATTTGAAAACAGTGCAAAAGAATTTACAATTATATAAGCCGGACTATGTTTATTTAGTACCCGCATTTGTTGAGGTCTTTTATAAAAAGATTTGGTCAAATGCTAAGCAGACCGGAAAGGAAAAGACACTAAAAACATTAATTAAAATCAGCAATTTCTTAAGAAAAATTGGAATTGATCTAAGAAGGAAGCTATTTAAATCAGTGTTAGATGCGTTTGGTGGAAACTTAATAAAAATTGTATGTGGTGGAGCACCTATAAGAGCAGAACTTGGAGAATTTTTCGATGACATTGGAATAAACTTAATTAACGGATACGGAATAACAGAATGTTCTCCACTTGTTAGTGCAAACAGAGATTATTTTAATGACCCTGCTACTGTTGGAAGTATTTTGCCTTGCTGTGAAGTTAAAATTGAGAATAAAGACGAGGACGGAAATGGCGAAATCTTAGTTAAAGGCGACGTTGTAATGATGGGATACTATAAGAATCCTAAACTGACTGAGGAAGTGCTAAAGAACGGTTGGTTCAATACAGGTGATTACGGAAGAATTAATGAAAAAGGTCAATTAATGATAACCGGTAGAAAGAAAAATTTAATTGTGTTAGACAATGGAAAAAATGTATTCCCCGAGGAGATAGAAGGATATATTATGAGTATTCCTTATGTACTTGAAGTTATTATTCGTGGCATAAAAAATGGCGAGGGAATTGAAACAGGGCTTAGTGCAGAAGTTGTATTAAACGAAGAGAGTGTAAAAGAAATGGGAATAGAAAATCCTGAAGGAAGTCTAAGAAAAGATATAACAGAGGTAACAAAGGAATTACCTATGTATAAACGAATTTCAAAGGTAATTTTACGCGAAACACCGTTTGAAAAAACGACAAGCAACAAAATAAAAAGAGGTTAAAAAGAACGCCATAGGCGTTCTTTTATTTGGCTATTTTTTTAAAAATTATTACCTTACTGAAAACGTAATTTAATATAATAACAATAATATTTGATAAAATCTTCATAAGTAGCTCATTTAACGCAAATACATCCACTGATAAATACATAATTCCAAGATCGAGCAGTCCTGTACCGGCACGACAAGTAAAAAATGTGGAAATTTCATATAAAATGGATTTTGATTTGCTTTCAAAAACATAAATTTTATTGGTGATAAAGGCAAAAATTACACCTAAAATCCAAGCGATAATATTACTTGGAACGTTACCTATATGGCAAAGATAATAGCATAGTGAATACGCAACAATATTAATTAAAGTAGTAAGTCCACCAAAAAAAATATACAAGATTGGCATTTTATAGTCATTATATATTTTAAAAGCTTTGTTTATTAATTCTTTCATTTGTTAACCTTCTTTACTTAAAATATTTGATTCTCTAACCAAGTATATAGGTCTTTTTTTAGTCTCCAAATAAGTTTTTGAGATGTATTGACCTTGAACGCCCAAGCAAAATAATTGGACACCTGCAATAAGGAAGATTATACATACCAAAGATGGATAACCGGCAACAGGGTCGCCATATATTAACGTTTTTGCAATTATTATTAAAATCATAAAAAACGCTATAATACAAAAGATTAATCCCATAACAGAAGCAATTGCAAGTGGAGCAGTAGAAAAAGCTACAATCCCGTCTAAGGAATATAAAAATAATTTCCAAAATGACCATTTAGTTTCTCCGGCAATACGTTCGGTGTTAGCATATTCAAGCCACTTTATCCTAAATCCAACCCAACCAAAGATACCTTTTGAGAATCTATTGTATTCAGACATAGATAAAATGGCATTTACCATATCTCTTGTCATTAAACGGTAGTCCCTAGCACCATCAACAATTTCTGTAGAAGAAATTTTATTTATAAGTTTATAAAACATTCTTGCAAAAAACGAACGAATAGGAGGTTCACCTTTTCGGTCAGTACGTCTTGTAGCTACACAATCATATTCGCCAGTTATAACCGAGCTATACATTTCTTTAAGCAAGTATGGTGGGTCTTGTAAATCAACATCCATTACAGCTACAAAATCTCCATTTGACGCAGTAAGGCCAGCATAAAGTGCACCTTCTTTGCCGAAATTTCTAGATAGAATAATATAATTAAAATTCTCTTTCTTATTAGAAAAATCTTTTAAAATAGAAGCAGTTGCATCCTTTGAGCCATCATCAATAAAGATGTATTCAAAGTTAACATTTGATTCATCTTTCATTTGGCTTTCAACTTTAGATATCTCATCCATAAAAAGTGAAACTGTTTTTTCTTCGTTATAGCAAGGAACTATAATGCTAATTAATTTTTCATCCATATAACTAACCTCATTTCGTTTTCTTTTATATGATAAATTTATCACAATAATTGGGCATCGTCAAACAGAGGATATATTTTGGGTTATTGGCTTCATTGAACAAGTTTCGAATTTTTCCTTTAATCTTTTTAAACAATATGGTAGAATTAAGAAAGTATAGGGGAGGAGAAAAAATTGAATAAATTTCAGGCATTTTGTTATAATACGTTAAAATTTTTTATTATTAGTGCAATTATTTTGATTTTTATCAATAGTGTTACAAAGTTAAAGTTTAATATATATAATGAATTTGATGTAAAGCTTTCTATATTACTTGGAATTAGTTTTATTGCCGGGATTATTGTTATAAAGCTAAATTTAGATACAAAGATAAAGGTGGGATTATTGCTGCTGATAGCATTAATTATACGATTGTGGTGGATTTTTAATGTTAATAGTGTCCCGGTTTCTGATTTTAATACGATGTATTTGGCAGCAAAGGAATTATTGAATGGGAATTATGAATCATTTAGAGGACATGGTTATTTATCAAGATTCCCACATTTAGTTTGTACATCATTATATATGGCCTTTATGATAATATTTTTTCCCACAACTCATTTATTTGCAATAAAAATCGTGAATGTTCTTTTATCTATAATTTCTTTGGGTTTGATATATAAATTATCAGATTATTTTATAAAGCACGAAAAAGTAAAGTTGGGAGTTATATTACTTGGTGGAATATATCCCGCCTTCATTTCATATTCGTCTACGTATTGCACGGAAAATATAGCAATTCCGTTATTTTTAGGCACAATGCTTTTGTTTATGGGAGCGTGTAAGTCTAGCAACATTGGAAAATGGTTGCTGTGTGGAATAATGCTATCAATAAGCGACCTTTTTAGAGCTGTTGGCATTGTATTTTTAATTGCATTTGTTATTTACATTTTTGTTTTTACACAGGAAAGCAAATTTAGAAATTCACTAATTCTCATTGCATCAATGCTATTTACGACATTTAGTGTTAGTTTATTTTTAATCTCAACAGGAATAATAGAAAAGCCTTTATGGCAAGGAGCTGAACCATCATTTGCAACCTTAATACTAAAAGGTTCTAATGTTGAAAATGGAGGTAGGTGGAATTTAGAGGATGCACAATTTGTTGAGAATAATTTAGGAAAGAAAGAGCTGTCAAAGATGTGTATCGAAAAAGCAATGAGTAGAATTGAAGAATTGTCATTAAAAGATAGAATTTTGTTTTATAAAGATAAATTCCTTTCGCAATGGTCTGTGGGTGATTTTAGCGGAACTTATTGGGCTTTTTTGGAGAGTGGAAGTAATCTAGGCGAAGTATTGCCTACTGTTTTTCAGTTTATTTTTGTTGTTGATATATTTTTTTGTTTTTTTGCAATGCCTTCAAGAAAAAAAAATGAAAAATCAGCTATATTATATATATTATTATGTGGTTTTGGACTTGTTTTTATAATACTTGAAACACAGTCTAGATATTCATATATTTGCTCGTGGATATTTGTGCTGTTGGCTGCACAGGGAATAGAAAATGTGATAAATTGGGGAGTAAAAAATGTTAAATTTTTTAGAAGAAATAATAAAAGAACATAAGAAAATAATTTTTTGGTTTTTTGCTATATTGCCGTTCTTTATAGCGGATATTGTGTTAAGATATAGCCTAAATCCCATTGTCTTAAATCAATTTAGGTATAATGCAATTCCGGTATTATTTAGCGTATTTTGGGTAATGCTATTTGTATATTTTTGTTGGGGAATTTTACCTAAAAAGATTGGACGAATAGTGTATTTAGTGCTAGTTAATTTGTTCGGTGCTTGGTTCTTTGCCAATTATCTGTGTTTTAAAATACTTTCAAGGTTTTTATGGCTTGAAGACATATTCTTAGCAGGAGAGGCATCGGACTATATAGCATCTGTGTTTACATATATAAACATAAAAACAATTATATGCATAATTATTTACTTGGTATCTGTAATCATCGCATATAGGATGTGGGAAGCGCCTCAATTTAATCATAGATATATAAAATATATTCCTTTGGATTTATGTATTTTAGGTATTATTTGTGTTCAGATTTTTATGAATGCTAGTATAAAAAAAGACAAGGAAGTTGGAGCTTGGGAAGTGTGGGAGAAACCTACACTTGTTTATGATAAATTCCAAGATTCGAATAAATCTTTAGGAGTAGCGGGTTTTTACCAATACACGTTAAAGAACTTTTACAGAATGATTACTAAGTCGAAACTTTCTTTGGCTGACGAACAGACTGTTATAGATTATTTTGGAAATAAAAATATACAGGATAACGAAATGACAGGGATCCTAAAAGACAAAAATGTTATCTTTGTGTTAATGGAAAGTATGGATGATTGGATAATTAGCGAAAAATATACGCCTACAATAAAATATATGATGGATAACGGAATAAATTTTGAGAACCATTATATGCCGAATGTTGGTATGGGATATACTTTTAATGCTGAATTTGCGGCAAATACAGGATATTATTGCCCATCGCCTGAATCATCGGCATCTATTTTTACAAAAAATGCTTTTCCATATTCATTAGGCAATATCTTAAAAAATATGGGGTATAGGACGGCTTCTTTCCATTATAACACCAAAGATTTTTATAATAGAGAAGCTATGCACAAGCGTTTTGGGTATGACAAATATGTTTCATTTATGAAATACCTGTCGATAGAAAAATGTGTTCAAGATACTGAGGCAGTAAAGAGTGATGAACTCTATGATATGATGACCAAAACTGAAAATGGTGAAAAGTTTTTGGACTTTATTATAACTTATTCTGCCCACCTTCCGTACAATATTGAAGATAATAAACTAAAAGGTGCAAAAGAGAATTATTCACAGCTAATTGACGAAAACATAAGCGAAGAATTAAATAATCTTTATTTACTTGCACATGATACAGACGAATTTTTTAAGGTTTTACTAAAAAGGCTTAAGGAAGATGGAATTTTAGAGGATACCGTAATTATAGGTTTTACAGACCACTATGCATACGGAGTGCAAGACTACGAACTGCTTAAAGAAATGACATTAAACGCAGGAAGTGAGATTTTTGAAAGAGTACCATTCTTTATTTATTCTCCAGGATTAGAACATAAAACGGTAGAAAAAGTTACAAGTGCAATTGATATAATGCCGACTATTGCTAATCTTTTAGGTGCGGAGAATAGAAGACATTATGTTGGGAATGATGCATTTGATGCGTCTTACAATGGAATTGTGTATTTTCCTGATGGAAAATGGTACGATGGGAATATATTATTTGAACCAAACAGTGACACTACATACACAGATGAGGAGAGACAATACATAATTGATATAAATAAATACATTGATGATATAAAAAGCATAAACGATTATGTTGTATCTACAAATTATTTTGCACGACATTCAAAGTAGAACCGTAACGAAAAATGTCAACTATTTCATATTATGAAGGGGTTGACATTTTTTGTGAGGTGAAGAAGTATTATAATAAATATAGTTATTTTATGTCTGATTTTGAATTTAGACACTATATCTGTTGGAATGGCATATGGAATTAATAACACAAAAGTTCCGTTAATGTCAAAGATAGTTATTTTTATCTTTTCTACACTATACACAGGTATAGCTGTAATAATAGGGGAGCAGTTGGGAAAAATATTGCCAAAAGAACTTATAAAAATAGTCGAATGTTTGATATTAGCATGTATTGGAATAAATATGATTTTAAAATCAAGTGAAAATGAGAAGAAAAATGGACACGTTGAAAGCGATATAGATAACTCTGGAATTATAGACATAAAAGAGGCAATTTTGCTTGCCAGTACATTATCGATTGATTCGTTTGCTACAGGTATAGTGGCGGTAACTATTGAGATCGGGAGACTGATTTTTCCTATGCTTATTGGTATATTTCAATTAACATTTTTGATATTTGGAATACAAGTAGGAAGGTATTTTAAGAAAAAAAGTAGAATTAAGGAGAGAAATATGGCAATTATCTCCGGAATTATACTTATTGTCGTTTCTTTTGCTAAGTTGCTTTAATTAGTTGACAAAACGTGTAATATTATGTATAATAACGCGGTAGGTTAATTTTATAAAAACTAAAATATTTTTTTTAGGAGGAAGTAACTATGTATAACTTTATGCGTACACTCGGCGATATCACAAACGACTTCTTGGCTTCATACGATATGGATGGTTGTTTGAAAATTATCGAGAGCTTCGAGGACGACATGTATGCGAAGAAAACTTTGAAAATGCTGCACACTCATATCTTTTGCAAAAATGATTTCAAAAACGGTAAGTATTTAGCTTTAGACATTGGTGGAACGAACGTGAGAGTTTCATTGTATGAAGTTAACTCTAAAGTAACCTTAAAGGAAATGAGAAAATTTGCTTTGCGTGGCGATGGATTTGACTATACCACAAGTGAATATTCTCTTTGTGACATTTTTGAAATGGTAGCTGACAAAATCGAGGAAATTATAGAACCCGGCGAAAAGTACTTACTTGGTCATACTTTTTCTTTTGCAATCGATTCTAAGTCTAAGAATTCTGCAAAGACACTTAGTTTTAGCAAGGGTTTCGCTTGGCATGATGCTATTGGCATAGATGTAAACGAGTGTTTAAAGAAGGTACTTAATAAACGTGGCTTAAATGTTGAACCGGTAGCTATCTTAAACGATACTACATCGACACTGCTTGCCGGATTTATGGAGGATAGAAATACAAATATCGCTTGTATTCTCGGTACGGGCCATAATATGTGTTTCATAGACTCTAACGGAGAAGTCATTAATACGGAAAGTGGCGGATTTAACAGTTCTGCAATTCCTCTTACAGAATATGACAAGAAATTCTTAACTGAGATTCCTAATGAAAGGGAATGTTTGCTAGAAGCACTTGTGGCCGGAAAAAATGCAACAAAGTTGGTAAAAGTAGTATTTGATTCGTTAGTAGAAGAAGGAGAGATCAAGCAAACACCCGAGATAACACCCATGATGATGTCTCAGTCAATTGAGCACGAGATTGATACATTGGATATGCGACAAAATCTTGCACTTTTTGAAGTGTCAAAAGCCATTTATCATAGAGCAGCATATTTAATCGCATGTGAGATTGTTGCGGTATTTAGCTATCTTGGTGTTACTAAGGGCAGTTATACAATTGCTTTTGACGGTACAGTATACGAAAAAACACCATATTTTCAGTTCTGTTTGTCGGAAGAGTTGGAAAAACTTTTAGGAGAAGATATTAAAGTCTCACACATGCTTGTGAGAAATGGCTCAAGCGTAGGAGCTGTAATTGCTTGCGCAATTGAGTCGTAAGTAAAACGAAATAGGTTGCTAAAATTTTTAGCAGCCTATTTTTTGTTTCTGTATTTTTCCCTGTCAATAATTTTTGAAAATGTCCTAAAAAAATTCAAACAATAACGGGAAAATT
>CAVHFU010000041.1:0-1202 GCA_963635575.1 bacterium
ATAAAGGAGTTACAGTATTTGTAACTCCTTTTTTTACCATTTTGTGTAAGCTATTTTTGGACAAATTCTTTGACAAAAATGTGTAAATTTAATGTGTAAGGTGCCTTTTTAGAGGCTCGAAACCCGCATAAACACTAGCTTTCAGAATGTGTCGGATAACACTCCGCCCTGAAGAATATGTGATTTTGATACCCCTAAATAATACCGTAAAACCGAGGAAAAATCAAGCCTTATTTTTGTTATTAAAAATAAATTTAAAAAAGAGGCTAAATCCCACGGTTACTGCATTGTATTTTTTTCTGTGTAAGATTTTGTGTAAGCTTTTGTGTAAGGTTGGAGTGAGAGTCTTCAAGAAAACTTTCTATAAAACTCATTAAGCTTATCTACTTCTCCAACTAGTCTCTCTTTGTCTACATGGTTATAAACTTCGAGCGTAGTCCTTGCATCATTATGCCCCATATAAACCTGAATCGCCTTAAGATCAATTCCTGCTTCAGCCATTCTAGTACAAGCAGTATGCCTCAGTATATGCGGAGAAATATTAGGTAGCTGAATATTTCTATTATCATTCATAGCTACTATCTCTCTCATAGTTCTTCTTATACTATTTGGGCTATATGGTCTGCCTGTCCTATAAGATAAGAACACAAAGTTGCTGTACCCGTCAACCTCATAATTAATATCCTTCTCAGTTTCAAGCCACACTCTGCGTTGCTTTTTAAACATATCATATAAAAAATCATTCATAGGAATAACTCTTTTGCCTGCGTCAGTCTTGGTAGTCTTTTGAGCATATATAACATATTCTCCATTAATACTTCTTGTGAGGAGTTGGTGATTAACAAACACTTCTCTTTTATCCATATTAATATCTTTCCAAGTAAGCCCGACACATTCGCTTATTCTCAGCCCAGAGTAAAGCAGAACACCAAAAAGCGGATATAATTTATTTGTTCTCGGCTTTTCTAAAACTCTATCAAGAAATTCTTTTTCTTCTTCGTGAGTAAGAGCATATTTTACTTCTTTCTTTCTGCCATAATCTTTCATGCAGCCATCAGATGGATTTCTCATAATCATACCATCTTCAAATGCAAGTTCTAAGGCGGGATGTATTAATCGATGTAAAATAGCAACAGTACCATTGCTGAATCCTTTGTCTGATAGAGTCTTATAGAACATAAGAACATCACTCTTCTTTAAAT
>CAVHFU010000041.1:1212-9972 GCA_963635575.1 bacterium
TATTCATAATTACTCCTAGTAGAAGCTTTAATATTCGATTTAAGTTCGAGATACCGAGCAACTTGCTCCTCAAGAGTGTCACAGGTTCTTACTACCTTATGGATAATCTCGTGTTGTACTTCTTCTTCTTTTTCTCGAAGCTCTTCTAGTGTAGGAGCATAAATGGATTGAGGTTTTTGATTAGCGTCTACCCATCTATACGAATATGTACCATTGCTTCTTTGCGACTCTCCTTTTCTTAATCTATTACCTTTTTTGTCTTTTCTTGTAGCCATAATACCAACTCCCTTCATATAATCAAGGAACTTGTCTTCATAGCTGTAATCAAACTATAACATACAAGTTCCTTCAATACAAACGGATTATTTAAGGTATTATTAGTTAGTTCTTACCAGTTGAACCGTGCCCACCACGGTTAATTGCATTTTTAAACTCAGCAAAGATAGAGAACCTGATCTTCGGCTGGCTTTTAACAATCCTAAACTGACAAATTCTGTCATTCTTATGGATAACAGTATCTCTTAAAGCATAAGCAGGATAGAACCAAACATCATCATTACCACAATAACTATTGTCAATAATTCCAACAGAGTTTGTCTGGATGATGCCGAAGTTCTTATATGTTGAACTTCTTGGAACAACGTGAGCCTCATAACCCTTTGGTAACTGCATTGCAATGCCGAGATTGATTAATTTAAACTCTCCTGCCTTGATCTCGACATCTTCAGCAGCTCTAAGGTCAATCCAGTCACCTTTACTAATCTTGTTAACTGGTTCCAACCCTTCTACTTTGTAACAAATATTAATATTCTTAAACATTTCTCTCTCCTAATAAATACATTCTAATTTCTCTAAAACGCAGTACGAGCAAAGCTCATCTGCGTCATAGACATAAAGCTTTTCTACTTCATCTCCACATTCATCACAATATAATCTTCTTACGTGACGATTAGGACAACTATCGCCAAAGCAAGGCTTAACACCGCAACTAACACATTCGTCTTCGTACTCAACCATTATTTTCCTCCACTTCCATTAAATCGCAAGGGATACAAGCGCCTATGTAATAAGTCTTATCCTTTGCCCCACAATAAACTTTATTCTTGTCTTCTTCTAACTCAGTGCAATATCTACATTTGTCACATTCAGTTCCTACTAAAATCATTCCGCTACTCATCACGCTACACCTCTAAATCTATAATTACATCAAGCTCACCACAATCAGTATAGAAATAAATAACTGGTGCGTCAGCTATACCCTTAGCAAGAACCTTGCTGCTTAAATAGCACGTTGAATATGATACCAGCAAACAGTCTTCGCTATATTCTGGAGCGAATCTATATGCCTCCCTATCTTCTTCTGTCACAAAGACATTAACTGTTGTAAGGTCTTTATTCATTAACATATTTACAAAATCATTTAATGTTATCATTTCTTCCTCTTCTCCTTTATTCCATATATTTTAAACTTACGAAGAATCTTATTATCAATCGTTTCTAGCATCGGTTCATAATAAGAAGGATGAGTATACCACGCAGCATAGGTGGTTCCGTCTCTGTTTAAAACATCGACCTTGATTTTTCCCGTTTTTACCGACACTAAAATTTCAGCTATCAATAAAACGGTTTTTTTATTAACGTACACAGGGAACTGTTTCTGGTAAAAAGTGTCCTCTGCATCCGAATGTTTGCTATAGACAAAGCCAAATCTACGGAGATTACGGAGCAATTTCGGTGTCGCCTTAAACTCTTTTTGACTTAAATTTTCAATCATCTTGTTTTCCTCCAAATTGAATAAAAGAGAGATTTTATTCATATGACTAGAGACTATTGCCTCCAGTCATACAACTTTCTACTATGTTGAAACCTTTTCTTCACTTCGTCCTGCTTCCCTTTGTTAAATGCCGTAGTATAGTCGCCCGTGAGATAACCAGTCACCCTACGAAGATGTTGGATATTATGTCCGCCACATTGGGTACACTCGTGATCCATAGCATCTGTATATCCACAATCAAGGCACATATCGTTTGGTACATTAATTGCGAAATAAGGAATATCTTTGTCCATTGCATAATTAACAATTGATTCTAATGCTTCTAAATTATATTTAGCGCCAGAACTTAACTCGATATAAGTTATACATCCTGCTGATGAATATCCTGTAAGCTGAGATTCTATATCAATTTTCTCAAATGGATTTAATTCTTTCCATACAGGGACGTGCATTGAATTTGTAAAGAATTCATTTTCTGACACATTGGGAATAACCCCGTATTTGTCTTTAAATTTTTGCATTGCAGTGTAACATAAATTTTCGGCAGGGGTGTAATAGACACCAAAGTTCAATCTATATTCTTCTTTATATTCAGAACATCTATCTTTAAATAACTGTTCTATTTTTTTAGCCAACGCCATTCCTTTTTCTTCAGTGTGATCACAACCAATTAATATTTGAAGGCATTCGGCTAACCCTAACTGCCCCAACGCAAGCGTTCCGTGTTTAAGAGCCGAACGTATCCCTTCCTCTGGAATATATCCTTCCATCGTCCCGTTTTCATACATAAATTTTGCAGATGATGCATCCTGAGAACAAATATATTCAAATCTCTCAAGCAACATATCTCTGGCTTCTTGTATTTTCAGATCTAACTTTGTCATAAAATAATCAATTAAAGTCATATCTGAAGTAATTTCAATATCATAATCCGGGCTTGAGCTATTCCACTCTTCTAACGATTCCATTGCTATTGTTGGTAATATAATTGTTACCGGACAAATATTTCCACGCCCATCTTTTAACTGCCCAAACCCGTTGATATCATATCCGTTAGCTGTTCTGCATCCCATAGTTGAAAAATATGTTTTAGGGTCATTCCTGTCATATCCAACATTACCACTCCAATCAACATTCGCATAATTTGGATACAATCTTTGAGCCGTTGACTTTAAAGCTAATTTGTACAAGTCGTAATTAGGATCTCCCGAGGCTCTATTTACCCCTTTCATACATTGGAAAATACAACAAGGGAAAATAGGTGTCCTGTGAAATTTCCCAACCCCTTTTATTGAACCCTCAAGTAAAGCTCGTATGATTATTCTACCTTCGACACTGGTGCAAGTTCCATAATTGATTGATGTGAATGGTAATTGATTACCGCTTCTTGATTGCAATGTATTAAGATTATGGAACATACCCTCAACAGCTTGCTTTGTTTCTTTGATAGTCATATCCATAGCATATTTATATGCCTTGGTAAATTTTTTAAACTCATCATCATCAATAGATAATGTTTCATAATAATCATTGCTATTTGATAAAGCATTTAATACTTCATTATTATCGTCTTCAACATATTCAAGCCCATCTTTAAAATGTTTAACAAAACTTTTTCTAATATATGGAACCATCGTCCAATCTAAATGTGTAGCCGAAACGCCACCAAATTGCATCAAGCTTTGTAATTGAAAAATTACCGCAATTAATTGGAAAGCAGTATTAATTGAATTAGCAGGTCTAATATCTGTTTGTCTTGTAGTAAACCCATTAGCTAATAATTTATCAAACGGAATGCTCAAACAGTTGTGACTTCCGACTGCGTAATTATCTAGATCATGCACGTATATTTCATTGTTTAAATGATTATTTCTTGACATCTCTGACATACAAAAATTTAAAGCATAATCTTTAGTTACTGCAGAACTAGCCGCCCCAATTCTTCCTCCGAACGATCTTTCGTCTACATTTGCGTTCTGGTTTTCAATATTAGTAGCTTCCAATTTTTCTGCTAATTCTTGAGTAAGTTTACTTCTTTTATTTCTTTCTTTTGTTCTTTTATATCTATAATTATGATAAGCAACATACACATCATAAAAACTAGCACAATTGAGCTTTTTTTCTATAATATCTTGGATTTGCTCTACTGTTAAATCTTCGTTTAATTCTTCTATGCAGCTGGCTAATGCATTAGAAACGTCTTGAGCAGTTGAAGTAATCTCACCGTCTACTTCGTTAAATGCGGCTTGTATAGCTTGAACTATCTTGTTTTTATTAAAAACAACAAGTCTACCGTCTCTTTTTTCAACTTTCATCTTCAGTTATCACTTCCTTCTTAATAGTGTAAAGTTATATATTCAGCGGCTTCAGCAAGAGTATTCGCAACGTAGTCGCAAGCTTCAACTATCCACCCATATATATTCTTAGCACCAAAGCCAATAATTACTTTATTATTTGCTAAAGCATAGCCAATCTCAATTCCTGTCCCAACACTAGCATTAGAATTATCTAGGTTAACCAATACAATTTGACTATCGTCTAAGTGATGCAAAAATAACCTCATACATTCTTTATTTGACTCGGGAATTAATGTAGAATAGTTATAATGTTCATTAGGGTTGAATATTCTATATGTTGATAAATATTCTTCAGCTGCTTTTCTCCACTCGTAACCTTCATCCTTTTCGCACTTGCTTGCGCCGCTTAAATATACCTTTATCATTTTTTCTCCTCTAAATGATCAATTAAATGTCGGGCATACCAGATAATCTTTTCAAGGTCTTGCTTACCATTTTTGTCTTTCCATCTGCAAGCATACTTAATAATATTGCCTGTATCGGTAGCCTCAATTCCTTCAAGTCCTTCAGTAAAAGCCTCAATTACATCGATAACTTCTAACCCTTTTGATGACTGATAATGCTTTGGGTGACTTACCATTTCATCTTTAGATTCGTAATACATTTTTGCTTTTTCCTCATTTATAAAATAATCATACTCAGGACAGTGGCATACATTGCTAAAATCGCTTATTGTATATATCCCGCTATCTGGAATATTTGCCCTTAAACAATTATCACTTCTAGAGCAATAATCTTCCGGGGAACAGTAACAAATATCATCAAACATTACTCATCCTCCGTTATTATAAGTGTTGATGCATAAGGGAGTGTTAATGCCCAGTTAATAAATGACTGCCACTCTGTTAATCTATGTCCTTCACGCTGTTTAACAATACTTCTGATATTCTCATAATTAAGAGTAACCATTCTTGACTGCAGCCAGCTCTCTGGAAGCCATCTAACTAATTCCTTCCAATATCTCTTGTCTTTCGTCTCTTTATACTTAACACGGAGAGACTCAAGCATTGGTAACAAAGTCTCATGGATAGATTCATCGAAATCAACGTCTAAATCACCAATCTCAAAATTGTCAAGTGTAATCTCTTTACTAGCAAGTGTATGCATAGTAGATGTAGAATTAGTGGTTATCCCGCCAGTTTTATACTGATCCATTTCTTTCCACCAATAGAGTGGAGCGGTGATGTAAACTGATACAAGTATCTGTCTTAAGAATTTTCTATGCTCGGTTCCTGAATTAATTAATCTCTTAGCAAGACCCGCATCTTTCTCTCCAATGATAAAAACACCATCCTCGTCGTAGTAACTATCTGATTTATCCCACGACTGCAACGGAGCTCTCATACCATATAAGGCATTTTTGATGTTGTAAACAGATGTTTTCTCAAACTTCATTAATTACCTCCTTTAAAAATAAAATTTAGGAATTGATGTGCTAGTTAATTTTACTCTATTTCATTATATTAACACCAAGTTTTCTCAATTCTTTTACCGATGAATGCCAATCATCACAACAGTACGAAACGTCGCCCATTCTCCTTGCGGTAGAACTAAGATTTGAGTCAACGTAAAATTCTGCAATGCAACCATTACTCGCCGTAATCCAATTGCTAGAATCTGTGTCCTTATCTGCTTTACTATCGGTGATAACTATAGGAATTATAGTACCATTTTTTAATACCAATTCTCCTAAATCACCAACTTTCATTCCACAGGCGCTTCCCATAGCTATGCAAAAATAATCGGTTTCACCATATTGTACTTGCCTTATCCCATAGTCGCCAGTAAAGGCATATTTGTGTTGAAGCTTATACTGTGGTGAGCCTGTGGAGGTTATACATCTATAGTTTGTATAAGATTTATAACCACTGTTTGAGGGAACTGTAACTATACTCTCGTAAGTTGCTTTCTCATTAGATAAATATTTGGAACATATATATCGTGTTTTCCCCTTATATTGAATCTTGCACCATTTAGACTTCTTAATATAAACCACTTTTACCTTTTTATTATAAGGTAATGTTCCTACTATCTTAGAGTTTGTACTCATTTGAGTTCTTACATTCAGACCGGATGCACTAACCCATCTAGTAACTGTTTTTTCGGTTTTGGGTGTGGCGTTATTCAACTGAGTTGTCATAACGTCGCTAAATTCTCTTGTAACTCCAGCAGTTGCCGAAGTGTCTTTTAAAACCTCTGCACCCTCCGCAGAGGGCGAACCAACAGTTGTTGTTGCAGCAATTATTAATGCTGCTAATGCAATTTTTCTTTTCATAAAATTTTCTCCTTAGTTTTATTACATCAATTCCTAAGAAATAGTTCCAAGAGCTTTGACACCCTCAGAACCTGACTTGATTGTTATGGCAAAAAGAACATATATAAAAAAAGAAAAAGAAAGGAAATATTTTTAACAATCAAGTAAATAGCTTCTAAAGGAATCGAACCTTTAGCAAATGCGTCGCCAGACGAAGCTGCCTTTCCAAGAGGTAATTTCTATGACTAAAATATTAGAAAATTACTAAGTAAAAGGGGCGAGCAGTACAGTTAGCCTTGAAAAGGAACTGCTTTATGCCCCTTAAATTTAAGGCGAGTAGTAAATAATCAACCTGCAATTAATAGGAACTACTTTATGCCTTGTTATATTTAAAATGGCGAATAGTAATATCTCCAAAAGTGCTGAAATAAGGAACTATTTTATGCCATTTATTTTACTGAAACAATCCAAACAATGTTTCTTTAGAAATCGTTTCCAAAGATAAATCTGTATAATCTATAGGTTCAGCCGGATCATTGACAATCTCTGCTCCCGCTATTCTTAATAATGTATCAAGCGAGATGTTTGACATATTCTTAATTCTGTTAACTTCCATTCTCATCTTGTCTACATCTGTATAGATAGAAACATTAGAGCCTCCGGTTTTATCAAGATCAAACATAAAAGTTATTGTATCTTCATCAATATTAAAATGCCCCACATTTAACTCACTTGTCTCTATCTCAAGATTAATTGTCTCAATAATTGAATTAGGGTCAATAATGTAATTTTTATCAAGTGCATATTGCTCTTTATCCGCTTTAGCAATGATTAACTTAAAAGGCACTTTACTCTTACATGAGTAATTACTATAAAGGTTAACCTTAATATTGCCGCTATAATTATTCACATCTAAGTAAATAGCCTCGCAAGCTCTTCCACTACTGTCTAACCTTGTCATATCGCCACTAAAAAGTATTGTGCCGTTTGAGTTTTTAGGAGTAGTATTCCAACCGATCTTCTCGCCGTTTTCGCTAATTGCTGATAAATCAATATCACAATCTACTTCCCACTCGACTGCTATTATAAAAGCTTCATCGGATTTAATAGCAACGCTCGATTTATTAGGGATGTTCCCAACAAAATTTTTCTCGCTAGTAGGGATACCATAATGGAGCCCGTCCGGAATATAAAAGTATTTATCTCTTACATTAGGCGATATTCTTTCAGCCAGAGTCATTAAGCAAATGGCAGCTCTTCTTTTCATTAAAGGCTCGATCTTAGGTTTAGCCTCGGTAAAATAACTCTTACCATTGCGAATTTTATACTCCATATACTCTGGTGAGCAACTTAAATAATAAAGACTATTAAGTACTGCTATATGCTTTGAAATTGGCATAGCTAAAAATGTTTCCTTGAGTTTTTCATCCGAGAAAATTACATTGCAGTTGGTAATTTCTTCAGACAACTGTTTTTCGTGATAAACTCTGATGTTTTTCTTTTTACCAAGCTTATTCATTTTATTCATATAAGAAGCATTATCTTTGTCCTTAAAAGCTAAGAACAAGTCTTTGTTGGGGATGAATATACCTGCCAGCTTCTCAATTCCATACTCAGAAATATATTTCTTTAACGCCTCGTTGACTTGCTTCTTATTATCTGGATAAGTAAGATACTTAATCATTTTATAAGTTTCATCATTCTTGATCTTTAGAGTTCCTCCTATAGCCAAGAAAATCATATATCTCAACATTTCATCGGGATCAGAAGGAACTTTTCCTGTTGCCTTATAGAGTCTACATTTAACTTCTTTATTAGTAATATTATCAATAAGCTCTAGCCATCCAGCGTCTTTAATAAGTTCAGTCACGTCTTCAACTGTTTCTTCACTTAGAGCAGACCTACAAAGCTGAAGAATTTTATCTTTTAATTCTTCTCTATTTATATAAGAGATATTAACGAGTTTAACTTCAGAGATATTTAGCTCCGGGATATCCAACGCTTCTGCTGGGATATAAACATACGGGCTAGTGAAATTAGTACCATATGTTGTTATATAATGCATCATCTGCTGCATAAACAACGTAAAATCATCTGTATCTCTTACTGTGCTAAAGCTTTTATGGAAAGTGGCGTTGAAAGCTTCTCCGTCTTTGCCATAAAGACTAATAGCATAGTCAACTAATTCTCCGCCACAGTCCGGCATTAATATACCATATTCTAAAGCTTTTTTAGAATAATGATTGGCGTTGTTATCGCAAACTTTTTTAAATAATTTAATAACTAATTTGTTGTTTATCATAATTATTTCCTTTCTGTGAACAGCCCTTGCTAGATTCGAACTAGCGAATGCAGGAATCAAAATCCTGTGCCTT
>CAVHFU010000042.1:0-9700 GCA_963635575.1 bacterium
ATATTACCTACTGTCTTTCTCATCTAAATAATAATTGGCTCATTATTTAAATAATTTACATATTCTTGTTCCATACATCTTGTTGCAGTTTCAAAATCATCAATATTCTTAAAGTAGATTTTAATTATTTTATCTAATGATTCAATATATCTTGTAATAGCCTTTCCTATTTGCTCGTTAGTTCTATCCTTTTCTTGTGGAGGAACGATAAACTTTCTTATAAGCTTTCCGTCCTTTATTTGTAAAAGTATTTGCTTATCCGGAAAATACTTTTCAATATATTTCTTTTCCATATTAGACCATATAATAAAGAAATTCGTTATATCATTAATTAAATTTTTATTTTGTGTTCTAAATGAAACCTTTAATTCTCCCACAACATCATTTGCATTCTTATATAATTCAATTCCATATCTAATAGTCGGATTATACTTATATCTTAATGCACTTTGGACTGCCATTGTAGAATCAGAAAGCTGAGATTTAACCTTTAATTCTCGTGCCTCCTTTATTCTATCCTCTACAATATTAAAAATCTCTTTTAGCTTCTGCTCAGGTGTCACAACAGAAAAATGCTCAGCCAAAATTTGATTTATTAAATTAGACCTATTTGTATTTAACTCATAAGCCTCCTTATCTATTGCATCAACTAACTCATCTATCAGTACTAAACTATATACACTCTTTTTCAATTCATTCACCTCAAAATATATATTACCACTTTTTAATAATTTGTCAACAGTTTTATATAAATTTAATTACTATTTATTTTTAAAAACAAAAAAGAAACTACAAAAAGCCCATTTTTATAGTTTCTTTTAGTACCATTATTTATTCATTAACAACATTTTTTAAAAACAACTCATATAATTCGGGAGCTTTTTTCTTTATTGACGCAGGTCTCCTGTTTTCATCTAATAAGCAATGTGTCGTATACCCGGTAGCTCTTAGTTCCTTTGTCTTTACGTCTCTTACCTCATACGAAAACTTATGACGAACCGCTCCGGCATCAATAAGTTTAACATCTATCTCAACAGTTTCACCATATGTCGTAGATTTCTTATATTCACACTCAGCAGACAATACTGGTACACACATTCCCTTATTCTCTATGTTCTCATATGGATATCCCCTATCTTCCATATATGCTCCTCTAGCTTCCTCAAACCATCTTATATAATTAGAATGATGAACGACTCCCATCTTATCTGTCTCATAATATTGTACTTTATGCGTATACATTTTAGTTACATCCTTTCTACCTTGGCCAAATATTCGTCTATTTTCTTAGCATCAGCGAGATGTCGCTCTCCCCCCACTTTTTCTTTCCAACGTTTAGTCTCTAATATGCTTAAAATATGGTATCCATCAATAATATCAGAATTTTTAATAACCTCATCTATATCACCAAGAAAATTTTTATCGGTATGTGTAAAACTAACTCCGTTAATATCGATATAATCGCCATTAACATTATTCGGATATTTAACACTAAGCTTGTCCCATAAAGAATCTCTAACTAGCACATCTAAATCATTATTTTTCTCTTTTAATCCTCTTAACACCATAGGTGCACTACCATAAATAACAAAATCTTCTTTTGGAATATTAAGCTCTTTTAATGCATCCATACACCTTAATTTTCTAGTATACATTTTCTTCACTCCCTCTATATAACCACTTCTTCAATGTCATCAAAATTCCAGTTTTTAAAATCAACAATCTCGTCACTTATTTCACTATTACAAAAATTAATAAATTCACAATACTTGCATTGCTTAGAAAATTCTTCTTTATCAAAAGAACTATAATCATAATTATACACTTTATTAATCAAGTCGCCAATTTTCTTTTCATCGCCTTTAAACATTTCCTCAGAATACTTTATTTCAGCAATTTTTGTTTTTCTTTCAGGACTGAAATATAACATTTTTATATTGTCGCATTCCACATCTACCTGAAATATATCTTTCATACATTTTTTTAATACAAACATATAAACGGCTGTCTGCAACGATGTAATATATTTCTTTGCATTGGCAAGACTGGCATTAGTTTTCCAATCTAAAATTTCAATCGTTCCATTTTTTTTAATAATTATCAAGTCGATATTCGCCTCAAGGCGCATAAATCCATCAGAAAATCTTATTGTATACTCTGGATAATATTGATTATTTTCATCAATTTTAAATTCATTTTTCAAATTTATATATGCATTGTATAATTTCTCATTATCCTTAAAACTTTCCTCATATACAGGTATTCCTTTAAAATATCTCTCTGCAAGTTTATGAAAATCAAGACCAAAATCAACTTTTTCTTGAGCCTCATCACTTTCATCCTGTTGCCATTTAACATTGTCTATATATTTCTTCTTAAATCGATATGGGCAATTCACAAAAGTAGATAAAGAGTTCTGAGTAAAATAAAAATACTTCTTTTCTTTTAGTTCCATTAGTTCTCACCATTCCCTACCAAAAAGTTAAAATACTTGGAGGCCTTTGTTCTGTAATTATCAGTTGTAGAAATAAATAGCCTTTCTTTAGCCCTTGTAATCCCAACATATAAAAGTCTCGCTCTTTCAGCAATAAATTCGCATTTTATCTCCTTAGAAAAATCACGAGCTTCCTCGCCAAGTATTGTAGCAAAATCTCTCTTGATAAGTACACTTGGATTTCTGCAAGCTAATTTAAGAAAAATATACTCGTCCTTAAACTTGTCGCTAAGTAATGTTGGAAAATCCTCAGCCGTTAAACTCCCTAAAAATACATTATCCCACTCTAATCCTTTAGATTTATGATATGTTGCAATAGCGACAACTCCCGGTTTCGACTCATACCCTTTTAACTCATATACCAAATTTGCAAAATAATTAAAAGGATTCTTTGGTTGTAAAAGTTCAAAAGCCAAATCACTTAACTTATATCTTGCATTATCCTCAGCCAAAAATTTTATTCCAGATGCAACTTTTTCAGAAATAGCCATTTCTTCACGTGAGAACTCAAGTCTTTCTGCAATATACAACACAAGTTTTTCAGGCACTGTAAAAGGAAATGCCAAAAATTCCTTTAACTTTTCTTTTAATTCATCAAAAATCTTCCACGCAGCAGTCTTACACAATTTAGGATCAACACTTCCGCTATAATCAAAACTTGCAACAGGATAAAATAATTCCTCCACATTAACAGTTTTCAAAAAATTTAAGAGTTCCTCTCTCCCCACAGTTTCTTCATTAATAAACAAGCTAACAACTTCTATTAGTTTCTCATTGCTCTCAGGCTTAGAAATATAGTCGATAATTCTTCCCAATTTAATTATTGTCGCATTTCTTTCATCAGAAGAATTCTCCAAGTAATCATACTTTATCTTTTGGACCTCTAGTAATGTAATTAAATCCCTTATTCTATATGAATCCGGAAGTAATATCGCTGTTGTCTTACTTGGGAACTCCTCAATAACTTTTTTGCATTTATCAACAATGCCCTCTAATTCATCTTCTTTTTTGGCATATTTTGCATAAAATACACCATTTCCATCAACTACCGGATTAGGAAAATCATCTTCCTTAGACACCGTTTGAATATACTGAGGTAACAATGCATCTCTACATTCTTTTGTTGGATGACAATTTATAACATAATCCACAAAACTATTTGCTGTATCTATTATCTGCTTAGTGTTACGACTGGATTCAACGATATGGAAAACTTTCTTGCCTTTTCCACTACAAAATTCCTTAAATAACTTCATATCACTATTAGCAAAAGTAGTCATAATAGCCTGATTACTATCTCCGACTCTTAAAAAGTTTCCCTTTTCTCCTGCAATAAGCGTTAAAATTTCTGTCTGTATTCTATTCGAATCCTGTGCCTCATCCTCGCAAACATATGTATATCTATTTCTAAACTTATTTAAAACAGCTTCATCATTTTCTAAAATATACTTTGCTTTTAAAAGCATATCCTCAAAATCAATTAACCCTTTTCTTCTTAGTTTCCTCTCATATTCTCCATAAATTCCTGCAGCGACTTTAAGTAATGACGTAGCAGGTAAAACTTTTGTTTTCTCCATTGCCTCACTTGGCGTAATACCTAAAGTCTTAAACTCAGAAATTGCATTACTAATTAATCCGCAAAAAACTCCATCCCATTTTTTAACTACTTTATCGTAGCCATTCTTCGCTAAATAGTTTTCATCCAAATAATATACATATAGCTGCATATTTTCTTCATTTCTTTTCCATTGGGCAATTGCATCTTTAATAATCGCATTTTTCTTTGACGTTTCAATTATCTCAACTTCTGAGTTAATAAAAACCATATCCGGTTTCTCTTTTATAATTTGCAAACACAAACTATGTATAGTTGAAACATAATAATCCCTTGACGAAATTCCTCTTTTTTCCAAAGTGGTAGAAATTCTTTGCTTGAAATTATTTACAGCAGAATTCATATATGTAACAATCAAGACTTTTCCGGGCTTATTAATGCCTTCTGTTAATACTTCGACAGCCCACTGAGTCATCGCAAAAGTTTTTCCACCACCTGGAATAGCAGGCACTCCGCAATATCCCTGTCTATAAGTCTCAACTAATTCTTTTTGTCCTTTTCTTAACATTTTTCTCTCTCCAAATTAAGCTTTTTCATTATTTCTTCTTCTTTACCACGCATTATAACTTTATCACTATCCACCATATGGTCATATCCCATAAGATGTAACATTCCGTGTGCCACCAAATAGCAAAATTCCCTCTCAAAGCTATGCTCATATTCCTTTGCTTGCTCTTCTACTTTTTCTTTAGAAATAACAATATCTCCAATATAAACAAGTTCCTCTTTCTTTTTTAATTCATTCCATTCATCCTTTTCATATCCCGGAAAAGATAAAACATCAGTTGCCCTATCTATATTTCTCTGCTCATTATTAATTTCACGAATATTTTCATTGTCTGTAACAACCACACTAAGGTCTACATCACACTTAGCTCCTTCAAGTTCAAGTGCAACCTTAGCAGTTTCTACAATCATATTCTCTAATCTTTTTTCCTCATCTATTTCCCACGAAATATCTAATTTAACATTACTCACACTATCGCCTCATTTCAAAAGAAATTTTAGCATATTAAACACTAATTTACAAGAAAAGAAGCTGTAAAAAAACTCATTTTTCATCAATGCACTGCTTATATTGATTTTAAGTTTTTTACAACTCCTTATATTTCTTCTATTGTTCAAATAAACTAACATTATGCTCTTTTAATGACTTTTTAACATCAATTACACGTTGATTAGCAGAACCTTTCCACTTTAGGGAAGGATTTCTAACTTCATCCATATATTGACCATCAACAACAACATCAGCATAATTCATTAATTCTTTATCCTTTAAATCCTTATCGAAGGAAAATCCGGACCAAACCCATAAATCTTTTTTAGGAAACTTTGCCTTAAAAGCTTTTGCAAGTTTAGTAGTCCCCTCTATATTTTTAGGATGACAAGGCTCACCACCTAAAATTGATAATCCCTCTACATTTTCGTTATCGCATAAATTTAGTATCTTATCTAAAGTTTCATTTGTAAATTCTTTTCCGCCGTTAAAATCATGTGTTTCCGGATTAAAACAATTCGGACAATTAAACGCACATCCTTGAGTAAAAATTGAAACTCTTACTCCGGGTCCATTCGAAATATCCATCTTCCTTATCTTGTTGTATCTCATAGCCATATCCTCTATTCTTCTAAATCTTTATTATCAATATGTAAGACTCTATCCTTTATTTCATTAGTTCTACCTTTGTTCCAAAAATTCGTTCCAATATATCCACAGGTTCTTCTTGCAACATTTAATGTATTGTGGTCTCTATTTCCACAATTAGGACAATACCACTCAAACTTATCATCAATTAAAATTTCACCATCGAATCCACATTTTTGGCAATAATCTGATTTTGTATTTAACTCAGCATACATTATATTATCATATATAAATTGTATTAATTGTTTAACCACATCAAGGTTATTTTGTAGATTAGGAGTTTCAACATAAGAAACAGCTCCTCCAGGGCTTAAACGTTGGAACTCACTCTCAAGTTTTAGTTTAGAAAAAGCATCAATTTCTTCAAAAACAGGAACGTGATATGAATTAGTTATATAATTTCTATCTGTAATTCCTTCAATAACTCCAAACCTCTCTTTTAAGCATTTTGCAAATTTATAAGTTGTTGATTCAATAGGAGTTCCATACACGCTATAATCAATATTCTCTGCTTCTTTCCATTCCTTGCATTTATCATTCATTTTTTGCATAATTTCCAAACCGAACTTTTTACCATCTTTATGTGTATGACTTACTCCGGTCATAAATTTAACACATTCGTACAAACCGGCATATCCCAAAGAAATTGTTGAATATCCATTATGTAATAAATCATGAATGCTTTCGCCCTTCTTAAGTCTTGCCAAAGCTCCGTTTTGCCATAAAATAGGTGCAACATCACTCTTAGCCTTTGCAAGTCTTTCATGTCTTGCTTGAAGTCCTCTATGGCATAACTCTAATCTATCCTCAAAAAGTTTCCAGAAAGTTTCAAAATTCTTATTAGCAGACAAAGCAACATCTACTAAATTAATTGTAACAACACCTTGGTTAAATCTTCCGTAATACTTAGGTTTATTAGTCTTAGGGTCAACATACGGTGTTAAGAAAGAACGACATCCCATACAAGGATAACAATTTCCATTGCCATTTTTATCAATCTTTAGCTCACGCATCTTTTTTTCAGAAATATAATCAGGAGTCATTCTCTTTGCTGTACATTGTGCTGCAAGTTCAGTCAAATACCAATATTTACTGTTTTCATGAACATTGTCTTCTTCTAGTATATATAAAAGTTTAGGAAATGCAGGAGTAATATAAACTCCTTTTTCATTTTTCATTCCTTCCATTCTCTGTTTTAAGAATTCCTCAATTATCAAAGCCAACTCTTCTTTATACTCAGTAGTCTCTCCAAGATAGAAACAAACACTTAAAAATGGTGCTTGACCATTAGTCGTAGTCATAGAATTTACTTGATATTGGAAAGTTTGAACACCATCTTTTATCTCTTTTAGTAAATCTTCTCTAGCGAATTTCTCGCATTGTTCTATCGGTAAATTCCTATCTTTATATTTTCTTAAATAAACATTATAACTATCTCTAACAAACGGAGCTAAATGAGTCATAGTAACGGTAACTCCACCATATTGGCTAGATGAAACTGCAGTTATAATTTGAGTTGCAATTGTCATAGCTGTAATAAATTTATGTGGTTTCTCAATTAAAACTCCATTAATTATTGTGCCATTTTGCAACATATCTTCCAAATTAACTAAATCACAATTATGTAATGCATTTTGGGCGAAGTAATCAGCATCATGGAAATGAATAATGCCTGCGTCATGTGCTTTTACTATATCTTCAGGTAGCAAAAATCTTCTTGTTATGTCCGTACTTGTTATTCCGGCCAAGTAATCTCTTTGCGTAGTTACAACAGTAGCATTCTTATTAGAATTCTCTGTATTCCAGTATTCACTTTCTCCCTCAACAAGTTCTTTAATTGATTTATCAGTAGTGTTAGCCTTTCTTATCAATTCTCTTGTATAACGGTATGTAATATATCTTTTTGCTAATTTATATTTTCCAAGCTCCATTAGTTTTTGTTCAATAATATCTTGTATATCCTCAACTAAAATTCTGGATTTATTAAGTTGTTCTATATATGCTATAATCACATTAATCTGAGTCTTAGAGATTTTATCGTTTCCTCTAACTTCTTCATTCGCCTTTTCAATAGCTACTCTTATTTTCTCTGGATTATACTCAACTATTGTTCCGTCCCTTTTAATGATTTTCATTATTGTGTCTCCTCCTCTTATGTTCCTCGATAAATTAATACAATATTTTATATTAAAATCGTTATCTGTATTGGCAATAAAATACAATATTTAGTATCCAAAAAATGTATATTTACAACATCTTGTGTTTCAACGCTATTCAATATACATTTTTGAATAAAAAAATGCAACATTTAAATATTTCTTTTTCGTCTCTTATCTTCTCTTTTCATTAGATTTCTCAACATGGGTCTATGGTACTGTTTTTTGATTTTCCGAAAATTAAAATATTTTACCACAAAAAAATAGCCCACAGTTTCCCCCGCAGGTTATTTTTATCATTCGAATCATTTATCAGTTAATTTCATCAACATAAATCTCGTCATTCACAGCCACAACTGTGTACTTTCTCAAATTAGGTAAATCCTTTAATTCATCAAAACTAGCATACTCTTCGATTTGTGTCTTAGCCTCTAGTTTCTTTTTATCTAACTTTTTAGCCTCTTCCTTCTTTAGATACTTAAACTCTATCATTACCGAATAGTAACCTTTTCCTGTCTCTCTTGGAATTAAAACTAAATCCGGATACTTTCTTTGTACTTCCATTTCGGATTTTATTGTATATGCTATTTTAAAGTTGGTAACGATTAATAAAAATATTAATTTAAGATGCTTTTCGTCAAATCCTTGGTAATCTCTATTAGAAAGATGAACCAAATATTTCTTTACTAAGTCTATTACACCATCAATTTCCCCTGTCATTAAAACACCTATTGCTATTTTTGCATAATTAATATCTATACTGAAATTATTTATTTCTTGAATAACTTTTAATAAATAATCCGAATATATTTCTCTCATCATCTTATTCGGTATTATTAACTTTGCATATCCAGCCACACTTTCACTTATAGTTAAATATCCTAAGTAGTATAACATAGACGTCATTTCTTTATCGCCAAACTCTACTGCCGGATTAAACTTTTGGGTTATTTGCGTTAAAATTCCCTCGCCGGATACCGTCGTCTCAAGTATCTCTAAACGCTTTTCGCCTTTACATAAATTTAGCATCTGACCGATTTTCGCATAATCACTAGCTATATTTACATCTACTAATTCATTCGGAACTTTTCCAGAACGTACATATTGATTTAAGAAATATAACGTCATATTTGAATTATACATCTTTTCCACGGCTTCTAATGAAAATCTATATCCGTCATAATTCTCTTTCATTACCGGAAGTAACTCATCTATTTTTTCACTCGTTATTCCTTGATGTTTCATCATTTCAACTAATTCTTTTTTAGTAAATCCCATCATTTCGTTAAATCTAGCATCTCTAGTTATATCTGAAACTATATTAAATCCGGACGTCATTCCGTCTAGTGTAATAGGTGCTACACCAGTTATAAATATCCTATCTACTACGCTCTCCGTACCCTTTTTAAGAATTTCATACCACTTTCTTACCTTACCGTTTTTAGATACTAAATCCTTAAATCCGGACACGTTAAATCCTAATAACTCATTTGCAAAGTGGTCGTATTCGTCTATTATTACATATATTTTTTCATTAGGTTTTTGAAGTCTAAAAGCTTCAAATAAACTTCCAAGTAAATCCTCAGCAGAAAACTCAGAATTTAAATAAAAGTCTAATCCGTAATTTATAGCAAAGGAATTTATAGATAGTGCCACACTATTTCTAAAGCCTGTTAATGTTGTCTGTATGCTATTCGTATCTATTCCAGAAAAATTAAATTTCAATATATAATACCTATTCTTTGAACTCGTAGGATTTTTACCTATATACGTATCACCAAATAGCGTAT
>CAVHFU010000043.1:0-9680 GCA_963635575.1 bacterium
GTGTATTTACCGATACTTTTTTTTTATTTTACTACTTTTTAGTTTTTAGCAAATTTACATCAAAAGTATCAATTTCCCTAGTAATTGCATAAATTTTTACTACTTTTTTATCTAAAATTGGTAGTAAAATAGAAAGGATAATTAAATGGTACATATAATCGACGCTGTTTGTGGGGCAGGCAAAACCTCGGCAGCAATCAACTATATTAATGACAGTATTAATATGCAAGACAAAAAACGCTTTATATATGTAACCCCTTACATAACAGAAGTAGAACGTATTCAAAAGCAATGTAAGTTTGCAACGCCAGTAAGTTATAATTATAATCCAGAAACAAAACGAGGCTCTTCTAAAACCCTAGACCTTAAGAGGTTACTGAACAAAGGTTACAATATAGTTACCACTCACGCTCTCTTTAATTACTTTGACGACGAAATAATTGACCTCTGCTATAATCAAGGGTATGAATTAATAATGGACGAAGTTCACGAAGTAGTAACTCCCTACAATATTAATAAGGAAGATCTAGAAATGCTTCTTACAGAGAAACTTAGCGTTGACAACAATGGGGTCGCTCATTGGGTTGGAAGTGATGATTATAACGGCAGTTTCAAAGAAGTTAAACATCTGTGCGACCTTAATGCGTTATTTATATATAACGGAATGGCTCTCTTGTGGATGTTCCCTGTGAAAATATTTCGTGCATTTAACGAGACATACATACTTACATATTTATTTAATGCTCAAATGCAAAGATATTATTATGATTATTATAATATTGAATATGATTATATATATATTACAGGGAACTCGCCCAGCAGCTATGCGTTTACGACAAAACCACAGTCTTCGCAGCTCAAATATAATTATCACGAACTTATTAATATTATAGACGACCCGAAACTTAATAAAATTGGGGACGACAAATACGCCCTTTCTACCAGTTGGTATTCTAGAAATAGGGGTAATATAGTATTCAAACAGTTAAAGGATAATATATATAACTTCTTTACTAATAAGAAAACATTATGGGAAAATGGCGAATACATTAAAAGCTCTAGCCAATACAATCTTTGGACTACTTTTAAGGAGTACGAATCGGATTTAAAAGGCAAAGGTTATGGCAAATGCTTTTTACAATGCAATGTTAGATCTACTAATAATTATAAAGACCGCACAGTAGTTGCTTATACCGTCAACCGCTTTTTCAACCCCATCATTAAAAATTTCTTTATTAGTAAAGGGGTTGAAATTGATGAAGACGGTTATGCGGTTAGCGAAATGCTGCAGTTCATCTGGCGTTCAGGAATTAGGGAGGGTAAACACATTACTTTATATATTCCTAGTAGCCGAATGAGGGGGCTTCTAATAAAGTGGATTGACGAGAACAATCCGGTCTAATAGCCCTAACCGGCAAAAACATACTGTAGGATAAATATAAAGGAATTACTATTTAAATAACCAGCAACTCCTGACTAATATTAAATAGAGAACGAATTATTAGAGATGCTATTTTAATACTTTAACGCCTACTTAAAAAGCTTACTTTTAAACAGGCGTCAAAGTACTATTTCTTTTTGTTAGCACCGGAGGTTTCTCGTATCGTACTCAGTGAGTATTCGCTCACTTCGTATGGTATTTCTCGGAGAAATATGTTATAATAGAAGAAAATTAAAGGAGAAAAGAATTGTCAGAATTTGGAATCAAAATCAAAAACTATGAGGCAGCGAGTATATACGAATACCAGCATCGCCTCAGAAGCAACCTAGATGCCACAGACGCAATGCTAACCAACAGCTTGTTTAAGGACTTCTTAGTTGCTAACGGACTCAATATTTGGAAGGAGGAATCAACCAGAGATATTATATGTATCGGCTTTAGCTATGGAACCAAGAACTATTCTGATACAATTAAGCGTCTAGACAAGGCGTTAGCCAAGGTTAAAGATGACGAACAGAAAGCCGACTACCTCAACAAAATGAAGGAGCAGGTAGCGGCGAACAAGGCGGATTGCAAGCAAATTAGCAAGCAAGACCTACGAACCCTTTTCTATACCAATGGAGTTGACATTACTTACTATACGCATAATAAGAAGGGTGAGGTTATCAAGGAAGAAACCTTTCATTATAAGATGTTGTATCGTACCCCGGGTAAAGCGAAGAAGGGAACTTGTATGTTCATCCGTGAGGAGCTATACGAGGCGGCACACAATTTCTTGTATATGGGTATCCAGCTGCCAGAGCAGAACTCTCCTATTGTAGAGATGGGGGCATATTCATCGCTAATTACAAGCGGCATTGTAGGTTACTGCCAGATCAAGCCTGAGCAGATACTAATCCTCAAGGATATTAAGACTTATATTCGAGACAAAGCCACCATTGTTGGAATTGATGAAGATAAACATTGTTATGCTGAGACAGTTGACGATTATGAATTGTGCAACGAGATATTCGATGGGCAAGCATTAATTGATGAATCTATATTCCCTGAATGGGGTGACGGCTATATTCTGCTGAGGCATCATATGTGTAAAATGGCAGCCTTCTCTTCTAATATCCAGCTATTCTTTAAAGATTATTTTGGCGAAGACTACGAAACCGCAGAGGTTACAGATATGTGGGGTAATAAACATCTAGCCAAAGATATTAAGCTAATTACTACGAATAACGCCGTGAAATGGCTCAAATTCGGAGTAACCTTTGACTACTGGGCTGAATGGGTTCGCAAGAATGATTGTATGTTTGGAGTGGTCAAAACCTCTCATCCGAGCAAATTCGGCAGCGTTCAGCGTATGAGTTATCAGATGATTAACTCGCTGAATATAGATACTATGAAAGATGTCACATCATATTCAGTTAAATATATTGAAAGGCTAAAGAGTGATGACGCAACATTCCTTCAGTACCTTAGAGATAATAGCAACTTCTCTAATGATTATGAAGTGTTAGCTGCTTTAGCCGAGCACAACTCGCAGTTTACAAGGAGCTCGTATTTCAGAGAGCGCAAGTCAAAGATAATCCAGACATATGTATTAAGCTTTAAGTCCGGCAAGGTGCTGCAAAATGCAGATAATTTAACTATTGTAGGAAGCCCGTATGCGATGCTACTCCACTCTGTAGGGGAGGATATTTATAAAGACCCTACATTTAAGGTTGAAGATGACTGCATACAGGCGTGGACGAATAGGTTTAATGATGATGAATATTTAGCGGAGTTTAGGAACCCGTTCAATAGTAGAAATAACTTGGGATATTTACATAATGTATATCATCCTTATTTAGGTAAATACTTTAATCTTGGTAATTTAACAATCGCTGTGAATATGATAAATACTTCATTCCAGCCGAGAAATAATGGCTCAGACCAAGATAGCGACAGCATTTATACCACAAACCAATTAGATATAGTGAAGCACGCTAGGTATTGTTACGCTAATTACCCCACTGTAGTAAACGAAGTGCCGCCAGAAAAACTTTCTTATAATTATACTATGGAAGACTTCGCAAAGGCGGATAACGCACTAGCAGCGGCGCAGTTGGCTATTGGCGAATCTAGTAACCTAGCTCAAATATGTTTAACATATACTTATAATTATGATGACAAGAAATATAGTGATTATGTATGTATACTAGCAGTAGTGGCTCAAATTGCTATCGACAATGCCAAGAGAAAATATGACATCGTTTTAGAGAAAGAAATACCGTACATTAAATCACAAATGGATATCGATAAAAATGGCTTACCAGATTTTTGGATGATCACAAAGAAGGACAAGCGTAAAGCTCGAAGTGACGAAGAGCGCCATAAACGTGAAAAAGTCAATAAGGCAAAAATCGCAGAAAATCTTAACCACGAACTTATTTGTCCTATGAATTATTTACATGATATAAAGATCAGAGAGTTTAGGTCTAGCCAGAGCACAATACCAATTGGAGATTTCCTTGTCGCACACGAGGCTCCAAAGAACCGAAGAATCTCTAAAAAGGTTGAAGACCTTATTGAAGCTTATTCATTAAAGCTGTTTGATAATATTGATAATCAGAACGAGGAACAGGCTTTAGTACTCCGCTCTGACTTTGATGACCTCATTAATGATATTAATAAGGTATATATATCAAGAAATTACGCAGACTTAATGAGCTGGTTGATAAGAAGAGCCTTTAAAGTATCGGCTCAGAATAGGGGAAATAACACCCTATCAAAAACTCATAAGAATCGTTCTATTCTTATGAAGGTCTTATACGATCTTAACAAAGATGTATTTCTCTCCTGTTTTACCGGGGGAAATGACACATTGGGAAAATAGCTAATTTGTTTTTTCTTCGGTAATACCGAAGAAAATTAAAGGGTAACATAATTGAAGTGATGAGAGGTTGTCCTTCTCAAATACAGTGAATAAAGGAGAAAAAATTAATGACAAAGTTAGAACTTGTAAACAAGGTATTCAAGGAATACGAGTGTGGAGGAGCCTATAAAAAGCAGATCATCCCAATTGTTGACGCAGTATTCGATGCCATTGCAGAGACAGTAGCAAGCGGCGAGGATGTCAATATTGTAGGATTTGGTAAGTTTGCTTGTATTAATAAGCCAGCACAGGAGCTTTATCACCCTGCAACTAAGGAACTTATTATTGTTCCAGAACATAAAATGCTCAGATTCAAGCAGTCTGATGTACTCAAGAAGAGAGTAAGAGGCGAGTAAGCCTCTTCTCTTCTACCAATAAAAATAAATGAATAAAGGATAAAAGTTATGGTACAGATTACAAAGAAAGAAGCTATGATGCTTCAGGATAAGGGTTTTAAATTTGGAGAAATGCTGCATAAGACACGTACTTCACACCCGAAGTATTATGCAACTGAAGCATATAAAGTTATGCAGGTACTCAAAAAATATAGGGCATCACACTTAGTGAAATAATTATAAAGGACGGGATTTAAAGTATGGAGTATACTTTATTCTTTGATACTAATGCTCTCTTAAACTTACAAGACAAAGCGTTTACGGAGAGATTTATTATATCTCAGAAAACCCTAGAAGAAATTGAGAATATAAAGTCCTCAGCAAAGAAGGACTCTGAAATTAAATATAAGGCTAGAATTGTAGCTAGGCTGCTTGATGAAAATGATGATAAATATGAAGTTATACCCGTTAGTAAGGATGTGTTGGATATCGTCAATACGTTTTACTTAGAGGAAACTCCAGACAATATAATCTTAGCGGCTGCTTATTGTAAAAATAATGAAACTCCAGTATTGGTTGTTTCTGATGATGTTAATGTAAAATTCATATCTAGGAATATCTTTGGGTTAAAGACCAAAGGAATAGCGGATATTAATATTGCTAATCTTGAAGAATATACTGGATTTAAAGAAGTAGTCATGACTGAAAATGAGTTGGAACATTTCTATTCTCATTCAGATAGTAATATTTATAATCTTCTTATTAATCAGTATTTAATAATACTTGATAATAATGGAGAAACTCTTGATGCATTTAGATGGTCAGGAGAAAAATATGAAACCTTATATAAAAAACAAATTAACACAAATTGGTTTGATAAAATTAAGCCGAAGGACATTTATCAAGTTTGTGCTATTGACAGTTTGATGAATACTACTATTGCCGCTATCTCAGGTGGGGCTGGCTCAGGAAAGTCTCTGCTTTCATTGATGGCTGCTATGAGTTTGATTGAAAATTCTAAAACAAACTACGAAAGAATAGTCGTAATGTTTAATCCAACTAAAGCAAAAGGCGCTAGTGAGATGGGCTTTTACAGCGGCGATTTCACAGAAAAAGCTATGCAGAACTCTATTGGTCAAATATTAACTACGAAGTTTGGAGATAGACTCGCTGTTGATTTGTTGATTAGTCAAAATAAATTAAAACTTGTTAGTATGGCTGATTGCCGAGGCATGGAAATTTCTGATCGGGAAATTCTTTGGATTACTGAGGCTCAAAATACTTCGTCTGATCTTATCAAGCTTTGCTTATCTAGAGTATCTAGTGGGGCTAAAGTTTTTATTGAAGGAGACTACAACTCGCAAGTTGATTCATATTTATTTGACGGAAGTGATAATGGATTAAAACATCTTATTGATGTATTTAAGGATCACGAAGAGTTTGGTTATATTCAGCTTCAGAATGTATGGAGAAGTCGAATAGCGGAATTATGCGAACTACTTTAAAAGGAGAAAAGGATTAATGGATTTTTTAACACTTACAGAAGATGATAATAATAGTCTTTATACGGCTACTATTAAAGACGCTTTAGAAAAAAGGATTTTAATTATCAATCAGGATATTGATTCAGATATCATTGAAGATTATATATATCAGATTATTAGATGGAACATTGAAGATAAGGATATTCCTTCAGAAAAAAGACAGCCAATTAAGTTGTTTATTAATTGTAACGGCGGTGATTGCATCACTGGTTTTTCTTTAGTTGATGTAATTAAGAATTCTAAAACGCCAGTGATTGGAATTGGCTTCGGGCTTGTAGCTTCAATGGCTTACCATATTTATATCTCTTGCGGTACACGATATGCTTTTGTCGACACTATATTATTAATGCATGACGGCGAAATCACTATTTCTAATAGCACATCAAAAGCAAGAGACACAATGGCTTTCTTCAACAATATGGAAGAGAGAACAAAGAAACACGTACTTGCTCATACAAGCATTACAGAAGAATTTTATGACAAGCATTATGACCAAGAATTCTATATGTATGCCGACCAGCAGGGGAAAGAGCTTGGTTGTGTTGATTATGTAATTGGCATTGATTGTGATTTAGATACAATTTTATAAATAAGGGAAAAGGAGCTATTCATTTAGCTCCTTTTTAATATAGGTGGAATATGGGAGAATTTAAGAAAACAAATAAAATTTCTGGAAAATATAAATATCTTGCGGTAGAGGACGGCAACTTTTTTGATCCGGCTACTGGAGAATATTTGAATGTTGCAAAGGAGCTTGAAGCTATCTATGGTAGTGGGGAAGTATTTACACTTTCTACAAGTAACTCTACAGAAAGAGACATCGATCCTGAGAGGGGTGATGTAGTTGATTAATCTTGACAGATTAAGTAACGAAACTGATTTTGAATACAAATTAAGGCTTTGCAGAGCGAAGCTTGACAAAGATACAGATTTAGATTGGGGCGAAATTGCCGACATTCTTGGGTTAGATGTTTCGGCAGACCATCTAAGAAAAACAGCTTATGGAATGATTGAAGCTAGTAATTATTATAATAACAAGTCGTATGCAAAAACTGACGACTTAGATGTTAAACTAGCAGACATCAGGAAAGAGCGAATGAAACTTCAAACAGCCAATTTGGAACGCACTAGAATTGAACGCAATGAGGCGAGACACGAGTTATATTATGAATATTTAGCTCAGGCTATTAAAACTCTTCCGTCCCCTGAATTCAAAGAACTCTCTTCTTTAAATAATGGAGAAAAGGAATATGTTTTATGTCTTGCAGATATTCATTATGGCGCAATCTTTCAAAGCATCAATAATGAATATTCTCCTGAGATTTGTCACAGAAGATTAGAGCGTTTAGCTGCTGAGGTTATTGCATTTATTGAAGAACATGAAATCAATACAATTCATATCTTAGAGTTAGGAGATACAATTCAAGGCATTATTAGAATCTCAGATTTAAAAATTAATGATTCTAGTGTAGTACGAGCTACTGTAGAAATTAGTAGATTATTGGCTCAGTTTATTACTCTTATCTCTAAATATGCTAATGTAGAATATTATCATGTCCCATCGGCTAATCATAGCCAGATGCGTAATTTAGGAACTAAAGCATCTGAATTAGCTGATGAAGATTTAGAATATGTTATAAGCAATTATATCAAAGATACAGTTAGAGACAATGAAAGAATTAATGTAAATCTAGCTCCGGAAGGAAATCAGTATTTAGAAATGAATATTGCTGGCTTTGACATTATTGCCGGACACGGACATACCCTAAAGGGAAGCAAAAAAAGTTCTCTCAAGAATTTAAGTATTGCCAATCATAAAGATTATTCTTATGCAATATTTGGGCACTTCCATGGGGGAGATATGTTCACATCTCACGAGTCTCTCTCAACGGACTGTGAGGTTATTGTTGCACCGTCGTTTATTGGATCAGACCCATACTCGGACAGTTTATTTGCCGGAAGCAAGGCGTCTTCTCTTATTTTAGGATTTGATAAATATGACGGACACGTTGAGACGCATAAAATTATTTTAAATAATTAGCACACTTTCCTTTCTTTCGATATAGTGAGGGGAGACTGTTAGCCTCTCCTCACATTTTTAAAATTTTTTATGTGAACAATTTTTGTAATAAAGATTGTTTACATAAGAGATTTTATCACTAAAATCCTTATTAATTTCTATTCTCCTATCTTTTAAGATAAAGGCTGGTTATTGCCAGCCTTTCCTATCTTTATAAGTTGAACGGAGATGTCACACAACTACCATAATTCTTTTTTATATAGAGAGGAGTAATCTCCTCTCTTTTTTGTGTGTATATGATTAAAGGAGATTGAAAAATATGGCAATTCTTAGAACTGCTCTTACGCCTGATGAGGTGAAAAAATCTGGAGTTGCGGCGATAAGAGCTGAATATAACAAGCTTGCTGTAGATTATGTAAGAATAACCGAAGGCAAGTATTTTTACTGTCATTGTTGTAATGAGTTTCATAGCAAAGATTCATTTTATACAGACAATAGATATGCGAGCGGGTATTATCCCGAATGTAAAAAAGCTTTACTGAAGCAAGCTTGCGACTATGACAAAGCATCTGATAAATATATTGACAATAAGGCAAAAGCAATTAAGGTCTTCGAGAAATTAGACTTGCCTTTTATTGAGTCGGTATATAATCAAGGTTTGGTTAATATACAAGAAGACTTGAGGGAGCGTTCTGTCCCTACTGCTTATCAGCAGGTGTTAGTTCTTGTTAAAAGTATGCCTAATTATAAAGGCTGGACATTTGAAAATTCAGAAATTGAAGACACGGATGTTTATGAAAATCAAACGAATAAAAAAGCTAGGAAAGAAATTAAGAAGCTTTTCGGTAGTGGTTTTACCGAAGCGGATTATTTATACTTACAAGATCAATTTGATGATTTAAGAGCTAGAACTTCTATAGATACTAAGTCTCAAGAGATTTATGCTGTCCAAATATGTTCTTCTCTTCTTGATATTTACAAGGATAGAAAACAGGGCAAAGATGTTAGTAATAAGCTAAAATCGTTAGATCAGTTAATGAACAGTGCGAACTTGCAACCAAAACAAAATGTGGATAGTGCTTCTACAGACTCTCTTACCTTCGGTCAGCTGATTGAAAAGTGGGAAAATGAGAAACCTATTAGTGATCCTGATCCAGAGTTCGCTGATGTTAATAATATTGGTAAATTAATACGAACATATTTTTCTGGTCATTTAGCAAAAGCTCTGGGATTAAAAAATGCGTATTCGGAAGAATACGAAGAAGAAATAAAAAAATATACAGTAGAACCATTGAATGTTTCTGAAGACGTTGTTTCTAATACATATGAAGAAATTTTTGGTTCGGACGATAAATAAGTAAACATAACGACAGATGTGGTTCTAACCTCCCACGTCTGTCGTTTTTGTTATTTGAGGTTAGACACGAGGTTAGAT
>CAVHFU010000044.1:0-9384 GCA_963635575.1 bacterium
TATTTGGGACATTTTCAAAAATTAATATATAGGATTTTATCAAAAATTAATCATAGATTTTATAAAATATTTGCACACCCAATTGACTTTACATAAAATAAATGATAAACTGATTTAGTATTCAATAATACTAAATATCTAAATCGATTGATTGAGAGGTTGTAAGTATGATGACAAACTTTTTTGGCGGACATGACGACAGTTGTGAGAAGTATGCCTTTGTTGGAGACTATGTTTATGGGCGAAGGCTAGTGGGAATATATACTGACAAAATGCAGTATGGAGTAGAAATTAATGGAGAGGTAGTTTCTCCATGGTTTGACTTTCTACTTCTCATGCCTAACTTTAATGTTTGCAAAAAAGCCGGCAAGAGCTTTTTAACATCTGCGAATGGGAAGGAGAAAATTTCGCAGGATTACGAAGAAATCGGGAAATTTGAAAAAGTATCTATGCTAGGGCGATATTATGCCAAAGCAAAAGGATTTGACGGCTTCTTTGGTACGATTAGCTCAGAGGGTAAGATTGGAATTGAGTGTACTCAAGAAGAATTAACAAGATTAGGACCTGCATTTGCAGTATGTGGAAAGAAAATTGACGGTCAGGTTAAATATGGTATACGTGCCATAAATGGTGAGCGGAAAATTGACTACGAGTATGATGAATACAAAATAAGCGGGTGGAAAGCCTACTTAAAGTCTAAACAAAGTGTTATCTTATTCGATTCGATTGGAATATGCAAAAAGTTATAACTCTGAAGGAGACCGAAAGGTCTCCTTTTTGTACTATGCAAAGTAGAAAAAACACAACATAAATGCCTTTTACAGAGCATGCATACCGTGTCCCATATGTTTTTAAATTTTAATAATTATATGACTCAAGCCAAGTTTTTAACAAGCTCACAGCCTTTGCTCTATGACTTATCTTATTTTTTTCTTCAGCTTCAATTTCCCCGAAGTTTTTTTGCTTTTCGGGTACATAGAATAGAGGGTCATATCCAAATCCTAAGTTACCACGCTCTTCTTTATCTATAAGCCCGAAGCACTTCCCGGTAAAAATTTCTTTTGCATTTTTCGAAATTAGGGCGATACTGCAAGTATAATGGGCTCCACGTTCTAAGGCTGGAACACCTTTTAATTCTTCTAGCAATTTAGCATTATTGTCTTTATCATTTCCACCGGAATACCTAGCAGAATAAATACCTGGTCTACCGCCTAAAGCATCAACACATAATCCGGAATCATCTGCAATTACAACTAAATTCTCGTCATTTAGTTCTTTATATAAAGCTTCTGCTTTTATCATAGCATTTTCTTCAAATGTGTTTCCATTTTCTTCAATGTCTAAATCTATTCCTACATCTTTCATAGAAAGAAATTCAACATTTGGCATATTTAACATTGCTTTTAGCTCACTTACTTTATGAGCATTTTTTGTTGCAACTATAATTTTCATTGTAAATTCCTCCATTTCATTATTCATTATTCTATATCATTTACATATTAAATACAAGAAAAAAGGGACTTTTTACAGTCCCTTTAGTTTTTTTACAATACCCATTTAATTAATCCAAGATCTTGTTTATTAATTAGCATAGAATTCTTAGGAATAATTCTATAAGTGAAACCATAGTTTCCACCATTTTTCATAGGAATGTCAGCTTTATATTCGTACATTTCTCCATTCTTTTGAACCAGGTTCATAGGGCAAGAATGAGATTCTTGTAAAGCACCTTCAGGAGAAATTTTTCCGTAGTAAACTTCAACAGATACATCTTTTGGGTCTATATTTCCTAAATAAGCTAGGCAAGCAGGAGATATAGATTGATTTACTAATATCGGATTATTTTCATATGCTGTAAGATTTATTGGATTTATATGAATGCTATCCCAGTTTTGAGATATAAAGTCTTTCCAATTTCTTAAATCATATATTTTAGCATAACTGTTTTGTGAAATCTCCGCAGTACGATTAATTAGTGGCATGTATAAATTGGTTGCGTACTCTTGAACCATTCTGTCTGTACTAAATTCAGGAGCAACAACTTTTATAGAAGCCTTCATCTTTTCAATCCAGTCGTTTGGAATTCCATTCATATCAGTAGAATAGTATAAAGGTAATATTTGTTTTTCTAATGTTGTATAAATACTATCACTATCTACATTATCTTGATGATTTAAGCTAGAATAGTATTCATTCTTACCAATAGGCCAGCCACTGTTATTTTTATATCCTTCAATCCACCAACCATCTAAGATACTAAAGTTAATAGCACCATTAATAGCAGCTTTTTGACCACTTGTGCCACTAGCTTCTAATGGACGCCGAGGATTATTCATCCAAATATCTACCCCGTGGAGCATATATCTAGCAACATTCATATTGTAGTTTTCTAGCATTATTACTTTGCCTCTAAATTCAGGCATTTTGCTTATATCTACGATATTTTTGATAATTTCTTGACCTGGTCTGTCAGCGGGATGTGCTTTACCGGCAAATATTATTTGAAGAGGCATATCGGTGTTACTTAAAATTCTCTTAATTCTCTCCATATCTCTAAAGATAAGGTTAGCACGTTTGTATGTTGCAAAACGCCTTGCAAATCCTATTGTTAAAACATTAGGATCAAGCATATTATCTACTTGCATTATATCGTATGGATTTTCACCGTTTCTTTCCATTTGATTTTTTAAGTTTTCACGAATTATTTCAAATAGCTTTTTCTTATTTTCGCGATGAGCATCCCAAAGTTTTCTGTTAGGAATTTTATCTATTGCTTTCCATGTCTTTGCTTCTGGAATACTTGTTTCCCAGTTTGTTGGTAAGTATTCACTATATAAAGCCTTTAGGTTAGGAGCAAGCCAAGTTAATGTGTGAACACCGTTTGTAACATGAGTTATAGGCACTTCTTCTTTTGGAACAAGAGGCCATACATCTCCGAAAATGTCTCTTGAAACTTCGCCGTGTAATTTACTTACACCGTTTTTCTTTCCGGCAATCTTTAGAGCGAGCACTCCCATATTAAAGTTTTGACCGGAATCATTTGAACAAGACATTCCCATTTCAATAAATTCATGACGGCTTATACCCATTAGATTCCAGTAGTTACCGAAATACTTATCTATTAAAGATATAGGGAAGATATCAATACCGGCAGGAACAGGAGTGTGAGTAGTGAAAATAGTGCAAGAAGAAACAATTTCACGAGCATCCTTAAATGATATTTGTTTATTTACAACTAAGTTTTTAATCAACTCTATGCATACAAATGAAGAGTGTCCTTCGTTCATGTGATAAATTGTAGGATTAATTCCAAGTGCGTTTAATACCTTAAGACCACCTATTCCTAGGAATATTTCCTGTTGGATTCTCATTTCTTGGTCTCCACCATAAAGTCTGGCAGTAATATCACGATCGTACTGAGAATTAGACTCTACATTTGTGTCTAGCATATATAACTTGTTTCTTCCTATGTTTACTTGCCATACTTTTGCAAATACTGTTCTTCCAGGAAAGTCAATATTAACTACAAGTTCTTCACCGCTTGAGGTGTGAACAGGTTTAATAGGAAGTTCGGATGGCTCAAGTTCTGTGTAAGTAGTTTCTTGCCAACCTTCTTTATTAATTTTTTGATTGAAATATCCTTGACGATAAAGTAACCCGATTGCAACAAAAGGAAGCCCTAAGTCACTCGCAGATTTACAATGGTCTCCGGATAGGATACCAAGTCCGCCTGAGTAAACAGGGAATGATTCGTCTAAGCCGTATTCGGCTGAGAAATATGCAATTGTGTTATTTTTATTTTCTGGGTATGTTTTAGAAAACCAAGTCTTTGCTTCGTTCATATAAGAATCAAATTTAGATAAAATCAAATCATATTGCGACAAAAATTCTTCGTTTTTAGCGGCAGCTTCTAGTTTAGATTGTTCAACGTTATTAATAAATTTTACGGGACTTTTATTACATTGGTTCCATAGTTCAATGTCAATTAGTTTAAATAATTTTAATGCATCGGTATTCCAAGACCACCAAAGGTTATACGCAAGGTCTTCTAACCTGTCAATCCTTTCAGGGACTTTTGGAATAACTGTAACTTTACCAAATAAATACATATTTAGCTCCTCCTATGTTTAAAATATCACTAGTTAATTTTATGATAATAAGTTGGAAAAATCAAGAGAAAATAACTTTATTTTTTAAAATAATATGATAGAATGTAATATATTGAAAACGGAGGTAAGATATGAGTATATTAATTGCTTTTATTGGCACTATTATAGGATACTTGTTGAATAATTATGCAGTCACAGTGGATGAATTTGAGAAGGGAAATGTACTTAAATTTAAGTATGATAAAATTAGGACTCCGATTATAATTTTATGGAATATTATTGCACCAATAATGCTTTTTTATATGTATGGTAAAAATATATCTGTTAATTTTTTTAGAGATGCAGTTTTATCCGCACTTTGTTCAGCGGTATTTTTTATTGATTTTAGACTGCATATAATTCCTAATATACTTAACTTAATTGCTTTTTTATTTGGAGTTATATTTATGCTTTTGGATAAGGCCAGTATTCAAGACAGCTTAACAGGTATGTGCATAGGCTTAGTCTTTTTTCTAATTATCATCATTTTATCGAGAATTATATATAAAAAAGATGGAATGGGTTTGGGAGATGCTAAGTTTATGAGTGTTGTAGGAATAATGTTTGGAAGTGTTTATACAGTTGCTACAATATTTTTCTCATTTATATTTGGGGCGATAGGCGCTACAATTGCACTAATTAGCAAAAATAAAAAGATGGGACAAGAAATTGCATTTGGGCCATATATAGTTATGGCAGTAATGCTTCTTATGTTTTTTGGAGAAGGAATATTCAGATTATATTTTGGAATTTAGAGAGGAGAAAAAACAATGGTTTTATTTGGACCTGGAGGTAATTCGATTTCATTTCGTGAAGAAGGACATAAAAGTACGTTAGATGCACCGAAATGGTTATATGAAAGAGGACTTAATGCATATGAATATGAATGTGGACAGGGGATAAGAATATCTGAGGAAACTGCAATAAAGTTTGGAGAAGAGGCTAAAAAATATGGAATAACATTAAGCGTACATGCTCCTTATTTTATATCGCTTTCTAGTGTGGAAGAGGAAAAAAGGGATAATTCTATTAAATATATTTTAGATACTTTAAAAGTGGCTAAACTTATGGGTGCTAAAAGAATTGTGGTTCATCCTGGAAGTTGTAGCAAAAGAGACAGAAACGAGGCTTTTGAACTTGCTCTGTTAACAATGAAAAAAGCAGTAGAAGAAGCAAAAGCTAACGGGTACGGAGATATAGAAATCTGTCCTGAGACTATGGGAAAGATTAATCAACTTGGAAGTGTTGAGGAAATTGCTAAAATGTGCAAGATTGATGATATGCTTGTTCCGACTGTTGATTTCGGGCATATAAATGCAAGGGAAATGGGAAGCTTAAAGACAGAAGAGGATTTTGAAAAAATAGTTAAATGCTTTATAAATGAACTTGGCGAAGAAAGAGGAAAAAGATTTCATGCTCATTTTAGTAAGATAGAATATACGAATGGGGGAGAAAAGAGACATCTTACATTCGAAGATAATGTATATGGGCCTGAGTTTTTACCACTTGCACGAATTATTAAGAAATACAATCTTGATTTGACGATTATATGTGAATCGGATGGCACTATGGCCGAGGACGCATTGACTATGAAGAAAATTTTAGATGAAGTGGAGGCAGAATGAAGTGAGGATAGATAAGATTCGTGAGGGATTAAAAGAAGAAGGAATTGGTGGAATTGTTGTTTCCAATGTAAAAAATGTAAGATATATTTCAGGATTTACTGGCGAAGAAGGAATGGCTGTTGTGACAGAAAACAACGCATATTTAATTGTTGATGGAAGGTTTACCGAACAGGCGGAAAGCGAAAGCAAAATAGAAGTTATTGATTTTGGGAAAAACTTTGTTAAGACAATAGCTAACTTACTAGAAAAGGATAAAGTTAAAAAATGTGCTTTTGAAGGAAATCATATGACATATTCGGAGGCATCTCATATGATAGAAACTATTAATTTTGTTGAATGGAAACCTCTTAAGGATTTATTTGAAAAAGTTCGAATGATTAAAGATAAAAGCGAAATTATAGAAATAAAGAAAGCGTTAAAAATTGCACTAGATACATTTGAATTCGTAAGACCACAAGTAGTTTCGGGTGTTCGCGAAATCGAAATTAAAAATGAAATAGAATATCAAATGAAGAAAAGAGGAGCGAGTGGCCCTTCTTTTGATACAATAGTAGCATCAGGCAAACGCTCTTCATTACCTCATGGCGTTGCTAGTGAAAAGGTTATAGAAAACGGTGATGCAGTTGTTATAGATATGGGAGCAGTATATAACGGATATTGCTCTGATATAACCAGAACTGTCTTTGTTGGAGAACCAACAAAAGAACAACAAAGAGTTTATGATTTGGTTGCAAAGGCTCAAAAGTTTGCAATTGATGCAATTGAGACGGGAGTTACTTGTAAGGAAGTAAACGAAGTTGCAGTAAATGAGTTTAAGAAAAATGCGATGGATAAATACTTTGTTCATGCACTAGGCCACGGTGTTGGACTAGATGTGCATGAAAGGCCATTTATAGCTGAAAGAAGTAGTGACACGTTTAAACCTGGAATGGTTGTGACTGTAGAACCCGGACTGTATTTGCCGGAACAATTTGGAGTTAGGATTGAAGATATGGTTATGGTACCTGAAAATGAAGATTGATAAACTACTTTTTGTAAAAAGAAAATGAATATAAAAAATAAATTTTGAGTTTAGTAAACAAGCATAAAGATAGGACTATTAGTAACAAACAGTTTCACAGAGGACAAAAGAATTCATTAGTCAACCTCGAATAAAGAATGACGCTTTATGCTTCGATATATCCGACGAAATTATAGTAGATGTGAATGTCGCGTTCCTCGTGATCGTCCACGGTATAGCGTTCGCTGATCTCGATTTTCTGAATCAGTCGCACCAACGTGGGACGGTCTAATTCCTCAAGCTGGGCGTAGTCCTGCATCATGTCCAGCCATGCGTCCACGGAGGATTCCGTCTCCCGGCTGGCGTCAAGCTGTTCTGTCAGTTCCTTGCGGCGCTCCTGCTTTTCCCTGCGCTCGGCTTCGTACTGGTTGAGCAGATTGACGCACACGCTCTCCGGGATACGCCCCAAAACCTTATCCTCATAAGCGGACTGAATCAGCTTATCCAACTCCGGAAGCCGCTTGCCGATGGCGTTCAGCTCCGCTTGCAGCGTTCGGGTGCGCTCCACGCTGGCGTTCTGCTCCCTCGCCAAAAGCTGAATTCTCAGCGTTTCGCGGCTGTTCTGCGCCCACATTGCCTTGCACCGAATGTCTGTCATGACGATCTGCGTCAGCACCTTCTGGTTGATGTAATGGGACGAACAGGCATTTTTGCCGCCTGATGCGTAGCGGTTGCAGACATACGCCTTGTATTCCGGCTCTTTCTCCGAAACCTTCTTGCGGTAGTCACGCATATACCGCATGGACGATCCGCAGTCCATACACCGAAGCAGACCACCAAACAGGGCAATCGTGCCGCTCTTGCCGCTGCGACCTCTCGCCGGGTGGTTGTCCATCCGCTGCGCGGCGTTCCACGTTTCCTGTGAGATCAACGGCTCGTGGGTGTTCTCCACCTTGATCCACTCGGATTCCGGCTTGCTGACCTGCTTGTGGTTCTTGTAGGATACCGTTCCGGTCTTATTCTGCACCATGTGACCGATGTAAACCTCGTTGCGGAGAATGGTCTTCACCGTCACATCATTCCAGTACGGCGTTTCGCCCCGCAGGTTTTCCCGTCCCTCTGCCATGTAGTAGAAGCTCCTTGGCGCAGGAACTTTTTCCGTGTTGAGCTGCAAGGCAATCTTACGGAAACCGCAACCCTGCAAGCGCAAATCGAAGATGTGCCGCACCACAGGAGCCGTCACCGGATCAATCTCAAGAACGTGCTTGTCCGCTTCACTTTTCCTGTAACCGAGGGGCGCATAGCAGCCGACGTACTTGCCGCTCTTGAACGTGGACAGCTTTACCGCCTTGATCTTGCTGCTGGTGTCTCGCGCATAGAGGTCATTCATCACATTTTTCAGAATAACCAGCATTTCATTGTTCTTGCGAAGTGTGTCAACGCCGTCGTTCAGTGCGATGAAACGGCAGCCGAGGGACGGAAACACAAAGTCCGTGTACTTTCCCGCTTCAATGTAATCTCGACCGAGGCGGCTGAGATCCTTGCACAGGACAAGATTGATCTTGTGATCCGTGGCGTCCTGCACCAGTCGGTTCAGCCCCGGACGGTCGAAGGTCGTACCCGAAACGCCGTCATCACAGTAATAATCGTACAGCGTCCAGCCCTGTTCCCGCACATAGCGGGAGAGCATTTCCTTTTGATTTTCGATGGACACGGATTCCCCGGCACGCTCATCGTCCCGGCTCAGCCGTGCGTAAATACCAACGATATAGTTTTCCTGCATTTTCTTATTTAACCTCCCAAAATGCAGTGCGTGATACAATCAGAAATCTACAATAATTATACCACAGCACGGCTAAGGATTCCACTGGGCAATGTGCCGGGATTCAGCTTTCCCGATTGACCTTTTCGAGGGACAGCGCGTCCAGCACGTCCCCCATCTGCTGTTCTGCGCCAAAGAAGCTGCGTACACGATACACAGTTCCGTCCTCCATCACCAGCTCCAACTGATCCGGCAAACGCAATTTCATCTTCGCTTCTGAATGGTTCTCTTTACAGAAATTGTCTGTTTTCATATTCGTATGTCCTCCGTAGTTTCGGGATGATGGGTAGCACAGCCGAGCAACGCCGTCAAGGAATCGGCTTCGCCTCGCTGCGCGTCCTTGACAGCGATGCTCTGCTGCGCAGACAGGTAATCAAGGCGGCGATGCCGCCATTTGCCAATGAAAATTAGCTGGATTTTAAGGCTTTTTCAATCTCTCAGTCCAATTATATCAAGAACAAACGTTCGAGTCAATGCGATTATGAGAGGAACAGCAAGCACAGCAAGTGTAGATACACTTGCGAAAAACGGTGTGGGATAACCGGGATTTCCTTGCAGAATAGCAAGCAAATCCGATGAGTACCCACACCGGAGAAACAGAGCGTTCCGGCTGACCGCCGAAACGCTCTGTTTTCATCTTTGGGATAGTCCCAAACCCTTATTTTTTGTGCAGGTCGAAAATGATATGCCATTCATCGTATAGCTGCTTTGCAAAAACGAATCCGAAGCTGTTGTCAGGTCAGTTTTTGTGCTGTCTCAATGAGCTTCGCGAGTTCTGTGCCGGATTCC
>CAVHFU010000045.1:0-9367 GCA_963635575.1 bacterium
TTGGGACATTTTCAAAAATTAATATATAGGATTTTATCAAAAATTAATCATATTTAAATTAAAATCAATGATTTAAATATTGCAAAAACGTACCAATAATGATAAAATTAATCATTATTGGTATATTTTTTGAGAGGAATGAGAAATATGTATTCTGCTAAAGAGATTAGAAGTAAATATTTAAAGTTTTTTAATGAGAAAGGTCATGCGATTATAGATAGCGCATCGGTTATTCCGGAAAACGACCCTACTGTTTTATTTACAACAGCGGGTATGCATCCGCTAGTACCATATCTGCTTGGTGAACCACATCCGGAGGGAACAAGACTTACAGATGTTCAAAAGTGTATAAGAACAGGAGACATCGATGAAGTTGGCGATGATACACACTGCACATTTTTTGAGATGCTTGGTAACTGGTCTTTAGGAGATTATTTTAAGAAAGAGGCTATATCTTGGAGTTTTGAATTTTTAACCTCCAAGGAATGGCTCGGACTTAATAAAGATGATTTATATTTTACAGTTTTTGCAGGTAACGGTAATGCACCTAAGGATGAAGAGGCGTTTAATTATTGGGTAGAGGCAGGAGTAGATCCTAGCCACATATTCTTTACAGAAAAGCATAACTGGTGGGGACCTGCCGGAAAAACAGGCCCTTGTGGACCTGATACAGAGATGTTTATTGATACCGGAAAGCCTAAATGTTGTCCTGAATGTGATCCTTCTTGTGACTGCGGAAAATACGTTGAAATTTGGAATGATGTATTTATGCAATATGAAAAAACGGCTGAAGGAAATTTTGTTCCATTAAAGAAGAAAAACGTAGATACAGGAATGGGACTTGAGAGAATTCTTGTTGCATTAAATGGCGGTTCTGTTTTTGACACAGATTTATACACAAATGCAATGAACAAAATTGCTGAATTATCGGGTAAAGATATTAAAAATAATGAGGAGTATAAGAGAGCAGCGAGAATTGTGGTTGACCACACAAGAACTGCAATGGTTATTATAGGCGATAGACGTGGAGTTACACCTTCAAATGTAGACCAAGGTTATGTATTAAGAAGATTAATTCGTCGTGCTATAAGATATGCTATGAAGCTTGAAATGCCTGAAAATTCATTATCGGTTTTAGCAGATATACTAATTAATGAATATAAAGATGTTTATAGCGAATTTGAACAAAACAGAAATAAGATTTTAGAGGAACTCGCATTAGAAGAAAAGAGATTTTCAAGGACTTTAAAACAAGGTGAGAAAGAGTTTGAAAAGCTTGTTTCTAAGGGAGTTAAGGAAATAGATGGAGAGACAGCATTTCATTTGTATGATACTTATGGATATCCTCTTGAATTAACAGTTGAAATGGCACGTGAAAAAGGGATAGAAGTAGATGAGGAAGGCTTTAAGATTTGCTTTGAAAAACATCAACAATTATCTAAAGCTGGTTCAAGTCAAAGATTTGAATGTGGACTTGCTGACCACTCGGAAGAAACAACTAAGCTTCATACGGCAACTCACTTACTACATGCGGCACTTAGAAAGATTTTAGGTCCTCAAGTTTCTCAAAAAGGTAGCAATATTACTCCTGAGAGATTACGTTTTGATTTCTCTTTTGAAAGAAAAATGACTCCGGAAGAAATTGCTGAAGTTGAGAAGTTAGTAAATGAATGGATTAATGCAAAGTATGATGTCGTTTGTGAGGAAATGACAGTTAGCGAAGCTAAAGAACAAGGTGCGATAGGTTTGTTTGAATCCAAGTACGGAGATAGAGTTAAGGTATATACAATGGGACCTGTTTCAAAGGAAATTTGTGGCGGACCTCATGCTAAAAATACCGGAGATTTGGTTAATTTTAAGATTAAGAAAGAAGAGAGTTCTTCTGCCGGAGTTAGACGTATTAAAGCGACTATTAATAATTAAGGAATTTAAGATAGAAAGCGAGAAGTATTATGAAAGACCTTTATATTGTTATTAACGAAACAAAAGATGGCAAATATTACGGAGAATGTCCAATGTTAAAGGGGTATAAGTTACAGGGAGATTCGATTAATGAAGTTAAAAGTAATATGTTAGAGGCTGTTAGGATATATTTAGAGAACAATATAAATTTTATGGAAAATGAAGTTAAAAGTACAAGTATTATAGATACTCACCAAAAAAGGAGTAGTGTTGCTCCTAAATGGTAGTTATATTAGTTAGGAGGAACATTTATATGTCAGAGTTAGATTTAGACGCATTTTCAAAAAAATATTCTTTTGCTATTGATGGGCTTAAAATGAGAATTACAGATAGTGAAAAAAAGAAAATGCTTAATCAAAAATTATATAATGACTTTATTAGCAATAACGTAAATATGAACGAGCTAGACAGGTCTTTAGAGTTATTTTACCAAGGAAATGTTTTTGGGCAAGTTCAGTTTAATAAATATGTTGAAAAATATAAATAAGCTATATAGGTTTGAAAGGTGTGAAGTCAATGAGTAATTACAATCCAAAAGAGTTTGAAAAAAAATGGCAAGATTTTTGGGAAGAGAAAGGTGTTTTTCATGCAAAAAATGATTTTTCAAAGCCTAAGTTTTATGGCTTAATTGAATTCCCTTATCCTTCTGCACAAGGATTACACGTAGGTCATCCACGTTCATATACGGGAATGGATATTATAGCCAGAAAAAGACGATTAGAAGGATATAATGTTTTATATCCGATAGGTTGGGATGCTTTTGGATTGCCGACAGAGAATCACGCTATAAAGACAGGAATTCATCCTGCCATTGTAACTAAAAATAATGTTGCAAACTTTACTAAACAATGTAAATCTCTAGGTTTTTCATTTGATTGGTCAAGAGAAATAAATACAACAGACCCTGCGTACTTTAAATGGACGCAATGGATTTTTTTGAAATTGTTTGAAAAGGGACTTGCATATAAGACAGAAATGCCTGTTAACTGGTGTACTTCCTGTCAGGTTGGACTTGCTAACGAAGAGGTTGTAAACGGAGTTTGTGAGAGATGCGGTGGAGAAGTTGTTAGACGTGTTAAGAGCCAATGGATGCTAAAAATTACTGAATATGCAGACAAGCTACTAGAAGGATTAAACGAAGTTGATTTTTTAGATAAGATTAAGTCTCAACAAACTTATTGGATTGGTAAATCTGAGGGTGCGGAAGTTGATTTTAAGTTAGCTAATGTAGATTATAGCCTAAGAGTATTTACAACAAGAGCAGATACATTATTCGGAGCTACTTATATGGTTGTATCTCCTGAACATCCGATGATTGAGAAGTTTGCAGATAAAATTGAAAATGTTAATGAGTTAAGAGAATATAGAGAATTAGCAGCTAAAAAGTCAGAGTTTGAAAGAACTGAAGTTGCTAAGGATAAGACTGGTGTTGAAATAAAGGGAATTAGAGCAATTAACCCTGTAACCGGAAAAGAAATACCTATTTGGGTTTCAGATTATGTGCTAATGACTTATGGTACAGGTGCTATTATGGCAGTTCCTGCACATGATGATAGAGATTGGGCTTTTGCAAAGAAGTTTAATTTACCTATCATAGAAGTTGTAGGTGGTGGAAAGAATGTACAAGAGGAAGCATACACAGACGTTGAAGACGGTGTAATGGTTAATTCAGGATTCTTGACAGGTCTTAAAGTTAAAGACGCAATTGAAAAAATGAAACAATACCTTGAAGAAAAGGGGATAGGAAAGAGAAAAGTTAATTATAAACTCCGTGATTGGGTTTTCTCAAGACAAAGATATTGGGGTGAACCTATTCCACTTGTTAATTGTGAAAAATGCGGTTGGGTTGCTATTCCTGAAAGTGAGTTGCCATTAAAATTACCTGAAATAAAAGATTTTAAGCCTACTGAAAATGGCGAATCACCTTTAGCTAAAGCAACAGATTGGATTAATACAACTTGTCCTTGCTGTGGAGGACCTGCAAAGCGTGAAACAGACACAATGCCACAATGGGCAGGATCATCTTGGTATTTCTTAAGATATATTGATCCTCATAACGATAAGGAATTTGCAAATAAGGAATTATTAAAATATTGGTTACCGGTTGATTGGTATAATGGCGGAATGGAACATACAACATTGCATTTGTTGTATTCAAGATTTTGGCATAGATTTTTATATGACATTGGCTTAGTACCTACAAAAGAGCCATACCAAAAGAGAACATCTCAAGGTATGATTTTAGGAGAAAATAATGAGAAAATGTCTAAATCGCGTGGTAATGTAATTAATCCGGATGACATTATTAATGAATACGGAACAGATACAATGCGTGTGTATGAAATGTTTATGGGAGATTTTTCACAGGCTGCCCCTTGGTCAAATAAAGGTGTTACAGGATGCAGAAAGTTCTTGGAGAGAGTCTGGAAAGCTCAAGAGTTTATGACTGACTCTGATGAGATAAGTAAAGACTTGGAGAAGGATATTCATATAACAATTCAAAAGGTAAGTGAAGATATTGAAAGAATGAAATTTAATACAGCAATTGCTGCACTTATGTCTTTACTTAACACATATTATGCAAAAGGCAGTATAACAAGAGGAGATATGAGAGTATTTTTAATCTTGTTAAATCCTATGGCTCCGCATATCACGGAAGAAATTTGGTTTAGCAATAACTTCGGCGGATATGTTCACGAGCAAAAGTGGCCTGAATTTGATGCAAGTAAGACTATTGAAGATGAGGTTGAAGTGCCTATTCAAGTAAATGGAAAGCTAAGAGGCGTAGTAAAGGTGCCGAATGAAGCAACACAAGATGAAATAATGGAGGTTGCAAAGAATACAGAAGCAATTTCAGAATACTTAGAAGGTAAGGAAATTGTTAAAGTTATTTTTGTAAAAGGCCGAATATTCAATGTGGTTGTAAGATAAGCCGATATAAGGTATTTTACGGAACGGTCTTGACCGTTCCATAAAAATGTAAATAGTAAATAATAAAGGAGAAATTTAAATGAAAATTTTAGTTATTAATTGTGGAAGTTCATCTCTTAAGTATCAATTGATTAATATGGAAACAGAAGAGGTTATGGCAAAGGGAAATTGTGAAAAGATAGGATTAAGCGATTCTTTTCATAAGCACAAGACTGCTAGCGGTGTAGAGGTTACATATACAAATCCGTTACCTACTCACTCTGAAGCTATGAAGTCAGTTTTAGCATCTTTAACAGATGAAAAAGTTGGTGTTATTAAATCTTTAGACGAGATCAACGCAGTAGGTCACAGAGTAGTGCAAGGTGGAAGCATATTTAAGGGGGCTACATTAATAAATGAAGAAGTAACTAAACAAATCGAAGATTTAGCTGTTTTAGCTCCATTACACAACAAAGCTCACGTTTTAGGAATAAGAATGTGCGCAGAAGCTTTACCTGGAGTTCCTATGGTTGCTGTATTTGATACATCTTTCCATCAAACAATGCCTGATAAAGCATATATGTATGGTTTACCTTATGAAATGTATGAAAAGAACAAGGTAAGAAAATATGGAGCTCATGGAACTTCTCATAAATATGTTTCATTAAAGGCCGCCCAAATGCTTGGAAAGAAACCTGAAGATACAAAACTTATAATTTGTCATTTAGGAAATGGTTCTAGCATTACAGCCGTAGATGGTGGTAAGTCAGTTGATACAACTATGGGATTTACCCCGCTTGATGGTTTAATGATGGGAACAAGATGCGGTTCAATTGATCCTGCTATTATTCCGTATATAATGGAAAACTGTGGAATTAAAGAAGAAGAATTGAATGACTTTATGAATAAAAAATGTGGAATGCAAGGTATCTCAGGAGTAAGCAGTGACTTTAGGGATTTATGGATTGCTGCTGGAGAAGGTAACAAGAGGGCTAAACTTGCGTTAGATATGTTCATTTATCAAGTAAAGAGATACATCGGAGCTTATATGGCTGTATTAAACGGTGCTGACGCTATTGTATTTACCGCCGGAATTGGAGAAAATGATTACGATGTAAGAAGATATGCTGTTGAAGGACTTGAAAACTTAGGAATTGAAATGGATGTTGAGAAAAATAATGTAAAAGGAAAGCAAATCGATGTAACAGGTAAGAACAGTAAGGTTAAGGTACTTGTTATTCCTACAAACGAAGAGTTAATGATAGCTAAGGAAACTATGGCAATGATTAAGTAATTCACAAATGAGAACAGAGGGAAAACTTATATGGAAAATACAAATCTAGGGATAGAGATTAGTAACGAAGTTATAAAGACTGAACAACCTCACAAAATTGTGAGGTATGATTCGGTTCCTCAAAAAGAAAAGAAGAAAAAAGAGAAGGGTGATTATGTTTTTCATTGGTATAGTCCGGGAATGACCGATTACTTAAATGGAGGGAAAGATAATGTATAATGTAAGCTTTCCGAATTTAGGACTATATTTTAATATAAATCCAATAGCTTTTTCGATAGGCAACATTAATATATATTGGTATGGTATTATTATTGCTATTGCCATAATTTTAGGTTTAGCAGTAGCGAAAATGATAGATGGTAGATATGGCATTAAATATGATGATGTTGAAGAGTTTATATTATGTGCAATTCCTATTGGCGTAATATGTGCAAGACTTTATTATGTGGTATTTTCTTGGAAATCGTATGAGGCTGATTTACTTTCTATATTTAAGATATGGGAAGGTGGACTTGCGATATATGGTGGCATAATTGGTGCATTTATTACCGGATTAGTTTATTGCAAAGTTAAAAAAATATCATTTTTAGATTTGACTGATTATGTAGTGCCGTTACTTGCTTTAGGCCAAGCTATAGGAAGATGGGGAAACTTTGTTAATAGAGAAGCTTATGGAGCAGAGACTAATAGCTTTTTTAGGATGGAGATACTAAAAAAAGCAGGAGAATATATCTCGGTACATCCTACATTTTTATATGAATCGGTAGGACTTGTCTTGATTTTTATTCTACTCATGCTAGGAAAGAGGAGTTTCTCCGGAGAAAAAACAGCACTGTATTTCTTTATGTATGGAGTTTTAAGAAGCTTTATAGAATGGCTCAGGGCAGACAGCCTAATGCTATATAATGTAAAGGTTTCTATGGTACTTTCTATTGCTTTTGCGGTAGTTGCACTTGGGTTTATTATATATAATTTAGTTAGGTTAAATAAAAAAGAAGAGTAAAAGAAATCCCCGCCTGGTGTAGGCGGGGATAAGTGTTTTAAAGAGAAAGCTCGATATAAAAACATTTTATGTCAGGCTTCCACGCGCTTAACATGATACCATTTTTCTCACAAAGCTCAGTAAAAATTGCTTTTACTTCAGCATCGCTTATGGGGATGTTGTAAAATTCTAATGTGGTTAGTATAGCCTCATAGTAGAAGTTTAATTCAAGTGGAGATTTTACTGTCTTATATAATTTGATTTTACGTTTTAATTCATATTGAAACGTAGGTAGCATTGAGCTCTCAAAGCAATAAGAGATAAAATCTTTTGCACAATTCGGGTTACTTTGAGGATTATTAGCATAAACCACAGTGATAGTTTTATATCCTACTGGCGGTGCTATATGCGTCCCTAGTATGCAAGATAGAATGTGCTGTGGAGAAGAACGAACTTTGCAACGATAAGTTAGAGGGTCGATACCGGTACTGTAATCAAATGCAAGAAAGTATTCGTTTACCATTTTGGTAAGTCTATAGTCTACATAACATGGAGATAAACCATACTGAGGACCAAAAAATCTTCTTTCCACATTGTAAAAAGATATAGACTTAAAACGAATTTGACCTATCGGAGTATTATTAATTAAACTTTTCGTACTACGGTTTAGTTTTCGTTTAACAATTTCTTTTTGCTTTTTTTCCTTAGAATTAACTAATTCTCTCATGTTGTCTCCAAAGTTTGCCATAATAGTTCTCCTTTTTAATTAAAATAGAGTTATTAAAGTGAGGAAAAGCCCACTTTTGCAGATTATTGATTTACGTTGATATATTAACATAAAATCAGAAAGAAATCAACAAATCGTAAATTAATGAGTAAAGTAATTGTAAAAGGATTTCGTTTATAGTAAAATATGGTATAGGAGTGTGATAGTATGGTAAAGAGATTACCTAGCGGAATAAGCGATTATGAAAGGTTAATAACGGATAACTATTACTATGTAGATAAAACGTTATATATAAATAAACTAGAAGATTATCCGAACCCTAACGTAATGTTTTTGCGACCTAGAAAGTTCGGGAAAACATTATTTACTTCTACCCTAGAGAATTACTATGATATATTGAAGAAAGATAAATTTGATATGCTATTTAGTGATACGTATATAGGAAAAAATCCTACGAATTCAAAGAATAGGTATTATATATTGAAATTTAATTTTTCCGGGATAGATACGAATAGTATACAGACGACATTAACAGGTTTTAGAAATAGCGTAGCACTATCTATAAATTTCTTTGCTATAAATTATGGATTAGATTTTTATTTAAACTCTGAGTTTTCTGCTGAGGATTTACTTGGAAGCTTGTTCGAAGCTTTTAGACTTCAAAAACCCAACGAGAAAATATATGTAATAATAGACGAGTACGACCACTTCGCAAACGAGTTATTAGGATTTAACGTGTCCGGATTTAAGGATTTAGTATCTAAAAACGGTAAAGTAAGAAAATGGTATGAAATTCTTAAAAAAGGTACTGAAAGCGTAGTAGATAGGATATTTATAACAGGAGTAGCTCCTATTACGTTAGACGGAATGACATCGGGATTTAATATAGTTTCAGATATAACTAGAGATGCCAGATTTAATGAAATGATGGGATTTACTAAAAAAGAATTAATAGAAATGATGGAGCACCAAGGAATATCTAAGGAAAAAATAGATGAGTTACTTCCGGTAATGAAAGAGAATTATGATGGATATAGATTTTCGTTAGACGACGAGGAAAAGATGTATAATTCAAATATGACATTATATTTTTTAAATCAGTATGTAGGACTAGGGAAAGTTCCGAATGAGTTAGTAGATGTAAATATAGCTAGTGATTATGCGAAAATTGGGCAGATGTTAAATTTATGCAAAGGAGAAAAGCGTTTAGAAATACTAGAGACGACTGTATCCGGCGAGGGAATTTTAACGCAAATAACCCAAAAGTTTAATCCGGCAGTAGAATTTGGCGATAAAGAAATGACGTCTATGTTATACTACTTAGGATACTTAACGATAGAGAAAGAAGAATTCGGAAGTGCCAACCTAGTAATACCAAATAAAATGATGAGAGAAATATATTCAGAGTATTTTCTAAAGGTAATAAATGAAGAAACGAATTTCGATAAAAGTGTAAATTATTCAATACTAACAAGAGACGTAGCAAGAGACG